>CBDUSZ010000091.1:0-11890 GCA_965370015.1 uncultured bacterium
CACCTAATATATTAGTTCCAGCCTCAATAGATTTGATGTGATCACTAATCTTATAGGTAAATAACTTAACGTCGCTGGAAACACCTATGTGTTTAAACTGGCTACGCAATCCGAATTCGTAGGAAACGATGTCTTCGGGTTGAATGTCAGGGTTGCCTTGCCAGAATTCGATATTTCCAAGTGCAGTTGGGGGGCTAATTATAGTTACGTCATAAAATGTTGAACCGCTATGTTCAAACAAAATAGGGTTACGTTTAGCCTGGGATGCGACAAATCGAAACGCATGATCGGAGTTGAATTTTCGGATGATCGATAGTCTGGGGGAGCTTTCCCTGTCAGTCAGGTTTGAATCCTCCAATGTTGTACCAAGATCGATTAACCAGTTACTGTCGGGCCGCCACTCCAATGCAGTAAAAATGCGGCCTATGTCAACATCGTGAAAATCGAGGTCATTCAGCAAAAATAACGACTTCACGCTGTCTCGGCGAAAACTACCGCCGTAGACGAGTCGGAAATCATCACCGAGTTCCTGAGTTCTTATCAATTCAAGGTCTGTGCGCCTGGAAATACGACTAAAATCGATAACTACAATAAGTCCTGAACTTGGATCGCTTACAAACCTGTCAATGACCTCCTGTTCTGTATAGGTTAGACGAATACTAGAAACAGTCTTTGCCGTATAACGTTCCCACAAAATATTAACATATTCATTGGAGGCATCCGCTTCGCGTTCGATATTAAGCGGGTTACCGGCAAAACCTCTGCCATGAGTGCTGTCACTGCCACCCAGTTGTATAGACCATGACTGGTTATAGCTGGAAAGATAGTCGAATCGGAGATTGATCTTGGTGATATCCCTGGAATCGTTAATATCGCTAAAACCGTCATCACGCAAAGTTTCGGCGCTTAGGCGCCAGTCCAGATCATTTTGATGGAACCCAAGGCGTATGTAGGCATCCTTAATATCAGGATTTGAATTATCGCTTGTAGTAATAGTATAGCGCGCTCCAAAATCCTCGGCAGCATGACGCGTGATGATATTGATAGTCGCGAGGAAAGCATTCGCTCCATAAGTAACCGCGTTCGGACCACGAATGACTTCGATGCGCTCGATATCTTCGAGCGAAAGTGGCAGGTTAGACCAGGGGACACCGCCAAATGTCGGCACAAATACTGATCGTCCGTCGATCAGAACCTGCATTTCGCGCGGGTACTCTTCTCCAAATCCGTGATAAGTCACCACTGGTTTATCTCCACTGAAATATCCTACGATAAACCCAGGTACGAGCCGAAATAAATCAGCAATATTCCGTGCACCCGACGATTCGATCATCTGCCGATCGATCACGCTAACACTGGCCGGCGATTCAGCCAAAGGTTTACTCATACGCGATGCTGTTAATATCAGCGGTGCATCTTCAAAAAAATCGGCTGTGACGGTGTCGTGTTCGTTGGCCGATGATATTTGTACAGCAGCAAACAGCAGCAAACAGAAGCTTAAATAAAAACTGTTTCGAAATATCAAGGCTAATTACTCCGATGGAACGTGATTTTAAATAGTATGCGATTCGTCAATACAGTAGTATATCCGGCAAGATACAGGCATTTCAAATATGTGCTTTAGTTCGGTTCATTTAACGATAAGATTATGTTTTTAGACGATTATATAGGAAATACTCCACTCATCACATTGCAGCGTCTTAATCCTGCCAACGGCAATCGTATTTCTCTGAAACTGGAAGGTAATAATCCGGCTGGATCGGTCAAGGATCGCCCCGCTTATAGCATGATAAATAATGCCGAGTTGCGCGGTGATATTGCTGCTGGTGACACTCTGATCGAGCCTACCAGTGGAAATACCGGTATCGCGTTGGCAATGGTGGCGGCGACCAGGGGCTACCATTTGATATTGATCATGCCGGATAACATGAGTTTCGAACGCCAGGCAACAATGCGTGCGTTTGGCGCAGAAATCATTTTAGTCAGTAAAGAGGCAGGGATGATAGGTGCTCGAGATCTGGCTGAGGAAATGCATGCACAGGGCAGGGGTAAAATACTCGATCAATTTGCCAACCCCGATAACCCACTCGCCCACTACGAAACGACGGCTCCCGAAATTTGGCAACAGACGGAACAATCATTGACCCATTTTGTCAGTTCGATGGGTACTACTGGTACCATCATGGGTTGCTCGCGTTTCTTCAAGGAGGTCAACCCGGATATCCAGATCATCGGTGTGCAGCCAGAGGATGGCGCTTCAATTCCGGGGATTCGGCGTTGGCCAGAAGGTTATTTACCCAAAATTTATAACCCCGACCAGGTTGATCGTATTATCGATGTGTCGCAACAGGAGGCCGAGCAAACCACGAGATTACTGGCCACCCAGGAAGGTGTGTTTTGTGGTATTTCATCAGGTGGTGCACTATCCGCCGCTTTGCGGTTATCGCAACAAGTGAGCAACGCACATATCGTCACCGTGATCTGTGATCGCGGTGATCGTTATTTGTCCTCGGAAATATTTTCAGTCGCATGAACGTTTTTGTCTTTGATATAGAAACCATACCGGATATAGATGGTTGCAGGCGACTCTACGATTTGCATGGATTGTCTGACGACGATGTCGCGAAAGCAGTTTTCCACAAACGTCGTCAACAGGCGAATACTGAATTTTTACGCCATCATTTGCATAAGATAGTCGCCATTTCGGCTGTGCTGCGCACCAGTGATCAATTCAAGGTGTGGTCACTCGGTGATCTGGAGTCTAGTGAAGAGGATTTACTCGAGCGTTTTTATAGTGGAATCGATCGCTATACACCGCGCCTGGTTTCGTGGAACGGTGGCGGTTTTGACCTGCCAGTGATTCATTATCGTTCGTTATTATATCCGATCAATGCCGAGCGCTACTGGGAAAACGGACAGAATGACACCAGTTATCGCTATAATAACTACTTGAGTCGCTTTCACGATCGACATACCGACCTGATGGATGTGCTCGCTGCATACCAGCCACGCGCTAGTGCGCCATTGGATGAAATTGCCAGCCTTTGTGGATTCCCGGGCAAAATGGGTATGGATGGTTCCAGGGTGTGGGAAAGCTATGCGCAGGGGAATATAAAAGCGATAAGGGATTACTGCGAAACCGACGTGCTAAATACATTCCTGGTTTACCTTAACTATCAGCGTAATCGGGGAATTCTCGATCAAACGCAATACCTCGGCGAATGCCAGTTAATACGCAAATCTCTGATCGATTCAGATCTGTCGCATCTAATCGAATTCGAAAAAGCCTGGATCGATCTGTAGCCGATGGCAAAACGTCGTCGCCGTAGAAAACTCCCCGAACCCTGCCTGGTCGATATTGAAGCTATGTCACACGAAGGGCGTGGTATCGCTCATATTGACGGCAAGACCGTCTTCGTGTTTGGCGCGCTTGAAGGTGAAAAAGTGCGAATCCAGATTCGGAAAACCAACCGTAACTACGATGAGGCGATCACGTTAGATGTGATTGAGTCTTCCGAATTACGCATCAAACCAAAATGCGCAGCATTTGAAGTCTGTGGTGGCTGTAGCCTGCAACACATCGATAACGACGAACAGGTCGCGTTCAAGCAACGATCACTGCTGGAGATGATGCGCCATAGCGGCATCGAAATAGAGCAGGTGATCCCGCCTCTGCGCTCGCATCCCTGGGGTTATCGTCGGAAAGCCAGACTCGGGGTCAAGTTCGTGCGCAAAAAAGACCGTGTACTGGTCGGTTTTCGAGAAAGAAATACGCCGTTTTTGGCCGATATGGCGGGTTGCGAGGTATTGATCCCGCAAGTGGGCCATCGGCTTCAGGATCTGGCCGAGCTGATCGGAAGTCTCGATGCCAGAGATACCATCCCCCAGATTGAAGTTGCCTCCGACGACTCCAACATCGTCCTCGTATTTCGTCATCTTAAGCCCTTGTCGAAAGATGATAGAGATAAACTGATTTACTTCGCCGGTCAGAACGATTTATGGATTCAATTACAATCCGCAGGGCCGGATAGTATCGTCAACCTTTATCCAGAACAGCAATCGCTGTATTTCTTCCCGTTGCAAAACGAGGATATTAAAATCCGTTTTGATCCGCTTGACTTCACCCAGGTCAATGCAGGCATCAATCAACAAATGGTAAGTCAGGCATTACATTTTCTCGATTTGAAAAAATCCCATAGCGTGCTCGATTTATTCTGTGGTCTGGGCAATTTCACTCTGCCAATTGCCCGTCGATGCTCGAAAGTTACCGGCATAGAGGGTGATGAGCCAATGGTCAGACGGGCCAAACAAAATGCGACAGCGCAGGCGATCGACAATAGTGAGTATGTTGTTGCGAATCTTAGTCATCCCGACCCAGCGGTGGGATGGATGGGTCAGAAATACGACAGGATTTTGCTCGATCCGCCGCGATTAGGTGCGCTTGAGATAGTGCAATCTATGCCTCGTTTTGAAGCAACAAAGATTGTTTATATATCCTGTCAGCCAGCCAGTTTAGTCCGCGATAGCAAGGCTCTCTGTGAGAACGGCTATCGGCTTTCGCATCTGGGCATCATGGATATGTTTCCACAAACCGCCCATGTTGAAACGATGGCGGTATTCGAACGATAGCAGTCTATCGGACTTAGGTGGTCGTCACGAGGGATAGACCGGTTTGAGTCATATTTTGAGTTCTTTGGAGGAAAATAGTCAATCTATTTGACGAGAAAGAACTCAAAATATGGCCAAATCCGGCTATTCCGCAGTAGGCTCACCCTAAGTCCGACAGACTGCTAGCCCTGGCCATTCCATTCGAGCCGTGTAAATGTAATAATTTTTCTCACCATAACAAATATCGGAAGCATTGTGAAAATAGTTAGCGCGATCATTAAACCCTTTAAACTCGACGATGTTCGTGAAGCCCTGTCAGAAATTGGTATCAATGGTATGACCGTTTATGAAGTAAAAGGGTTCGGGCGCCAAAAGGGACATACCGAGTTATATCGTGGTGCCGAATATGTAGTCGATTACATTCCCAAGGTAAAACTGGAGATTGCGCTAGACGATGACCAGGTCGATCAGGTGATAGATGCGATTATTGATGCAGCACAAACTGGAAAAATCGGTGACGGCAAGATATTTGTCACCAATCTCGAAAACGTGGTGCGCATTCGAACCAGTGAATCCGGGTCGTCGGCACTCTAAGCTGCGTCGGTTAATTCATCGCGCTCCGTAGTATCCGGCAGCCCTTATTTGATAAATTTGAACATGATTAGAATGAGGCCGATTACTACGGCAAATATGATAATTTCGATCATCATCAGCAACAGTATGCGGTGGATAAAAATATGGTGTCCCCGGCCCGGTTCGAACGGGCAACCTACGCCTTAGGAGGGCGTCGCGCTATCCAATTGTGCCACGGGGACAATGCCGCGAGATTGTAGCAGTTGCTTTTCACAAATTGAATGCGTTATATAGACGTAGATCGATGTTTCTGCTTCATCTTGACCAGCGAGCTGCGCTGAATTTGGAAGAGGGGCGTACAACAACATAAGCAGCTAGTTTTCCTGGTAATAATAGTCGTACTTGACTAATAGGTTGCGCATAAAATCCCAGGCCTCGCTATAACTTAGGCCGCTGTCCTGTGGGATGATAATTTTGACGTATAAATCCTTGCCTTTTTCTGCCTTGAGTCTGGACAGGCGTTTTTCAACTGCGGCCAAAGGTAAATCGGTAAATCCGTCGTCGCCCGGTTGTTTATAACGAATGATTTTGCCACTCTTGCCTTTAATATAATATACCTCGACAATGTATTTGCCTTTTGCCGAGCGGGCGGGTTTGATCAACTCTTCGTATTTCGATTTGACTACCTCGTACTCGCCTTTGAGTGTCAGCAACTGGCGGTTGTATGCTTCGATTTCCTGGTTGCGGAGTTGCTTTTCCTGCGTCAGGCTGGAGATGGTCTGCTGTTGAGTCTGGCTTGATTGAGTCAGTGCTTCGATTTCCTGGTTGCGGAGTTGCTTTTCCTGCGTCAGGCTGGAGATAGTCTGCTGTTGAGCCTGGCTTGATTGAGACAGTGCTTCGATTTCTGCATTAGCGCTAGACAGCAGTGCCCTGTACTCGTCTTTAAGAGCTAACAACTGGCGCTCGTATGCATCTATTTCCAGGCTCAGCGATAGTTTCTCCAGCGTCAGGCGTGAGATATCTTTTTGCTGGCTCTGGCTTGACTGCTCGAGTGATTCTACTTTTTCCTGGGTGGTGGAAAGCAGGGTTCTGGTTTTGTCTGTTTCCAGCCTTTGCTGGTCTAATTGCGTGCTAAGACTGGCAACCTGGTTTTTTAATTCCTCGGATTGTACGGTCACCTGATCCAGTTTCAAATTTACCGCCGCTATTAATGCATTCGCCTTATCCAGGGCCTGTTTGAAGTTGGCGTTTTCGATTTCCAGGGAACTGATTTGCATTTCCTGTTGTCGTAATGCCTGGTTCACGAGTAACAATTCTTCGTCTTTCTTTAATACCCGCAGGCGCAGTATCGAATTGCTTTGCTCGGCATTTGCGAGCCTTTCCTCAAGCGTGGCATTTACTTGTGAGGTAGACTGTATGAGCTGTGACGCGAGTTGCTCTGCAGCAACACTTTCCCGCAATTCAGCGACCAGTTGCCAGTTGCGCACCACGAGCAGGCTGGTTGCCATCAGGAAAATCATCGTAATGACCATCATGATATCGGTAAACGATGGCCAAAAGCTGTTATCGCCGCTATGGCTGGTTTGTAGTTGTCCTATAGGTGCGAAGTTACCCTGCATTACGGTGTGCCTGGCTTATTCATAATCCGCTGGCACGGGGGGCAGGCGGAAACCCTCTCGCAGCAGTGATTTTATTTCAGATAGCTCGCTAGACAGCTGCTCTATTTGCTCCTGGTTGGACGATATGGCCTGTTGCAAGCTTAGTGACGAGGTGTGATGAATTTCCTGTGTATTCTCTAAATTATCCGCCAATAGTGATTTTATTTCAGATAGCCTGGCGGGCAGTGTATCTATCTGTTGCTGGTTGGACGAAATCGTTTCCTGCAAAGTCAACGCCGAAGCGTGATAGATTTCCTGTGTATTCTTTAAGTTATCCGTGGCATGAATTACGGATTTGATCAAGCCAGCCATCTTGTTGACGATATCGTCATTACCCTTCACAAACTGGGGCATGAGATATACCGATGTCAGGTGTTCGATGCCGCTAATCAAGTGGGTTTGTACATCGTTCAGGCGCGTATAGAAATAACCAAAGATCATGTAGCTGACAATTGCGGTTATGGTAGTAGATAGCGCAGTCGACATGCCGTGAATCACCAGACCCATGCCGCCAAGGCTACCCGCTGCGGATTCGATCAGGTCTGAAGCACCTAGTAGTGCGATTGAAAGGGAGACGATAGTCCCGAAAACACCAGTCAAAATCAGGATGTTATTGATAAATTTGACCAGGCCGAATTTTGTACTTTCATCCGCAGTCAGCATTGCCGAGAGTGCGCTGTGGTTGATTTCACCGGCTGCAGTCTGTATCGATTTCATCGTCAAAAGGCGTTTGACGATAATCGAATGGCTCGGCAACCCGTCAGTGAGGTCTGCTTTGAAAGACTCGATATTATTCACAAACCCGGCTATCGCCTGCTCCTCGCGCTTGTAGCGGATCAGGTGGTAAAGGATATTCAGCATGCCAAATAGCATTAGCGCGGCTATCGCGCTATTAATTAGAATCCCGGTCCGGGTTTGTTGATTTTCGAAATAAAACTGGTAAAGGAAATCGAAATGCCAGGCAATCGCAGTGCCTGCAAGGGCAACGACAATCCCAAGCTGAATAATAATTTTAAGGCTGAGACTGGTGAGCAGGCGTTGTATATCCATAGGGTTGGTCTCTGGCTAACGGGTAAGACATTCTGGTGACAGGAGGCGCTAACTGACAGGCAGCAGACAGGCATCCATCTCCAGGCCAGCTCATTTAATAATGTTTTGTCGTAGAAGTCAAAATAGGCAGATTATTTTACTTAGAGGTCCTGGCAGTTGATACAAGGCAAGGGTTATAAGCGGTTGCCAGTTAGCCCCAGGTGCGATATTAGCGCCTGGATAATTGTTTTCCCGCAGCTTGAAATATATAGAAAATTAATTTCAAATTGGTAATATCGAAGCCAACAATCCCATTTTATAAATATTATAGGTGGATGATTTGTTTTTAGCAGCCTCAATGCGGCGGTTTTTTCATTTCGGTACCATCACTCTGATAGATGCCGTTGGAGTTCGCCATCAAATTTGCAATTATGGCAAACCAGTCGTGGAGCTACGTCTAACCGATAATTCGGTTGCTAAACGAATGGCGTTCGCTTCATCAATGGCATGGTGCGAGGCTTATATGGAAGGCAAATTATTACTCGAAAAGGGTAGCTTGAGTGAATTTTTAGAGGTATACGGACGCTCTGAAAATTTGCTAGAACAAAGTTGGCTGGGTGAAATATATCGTATTTCTTATAGTCTGTTCGCTGCTGTACATCACTATAACCCGATGGCGCGAGCTCGTCGAAATGCCGCTCATCACTACGATCTGTCAGCAAAACTTTATGATCAGTTCCTCGATTCAGACCGACAGTACTCCTGCGCATATTTCCCTGAGGGAGACGAAGATATTGAAACTGCGCAGCTTTTGAAAAAACGCCATATTGCAGCCAAACTCAATATAAAGCCGGGTATGACGGTGCTGGATATAGGGTCTGGCTGGGGTGGCATGGGTCTTTACCTGGCACAGAATTTCGATTGCAAAGTGATCGGTGTCACCCTGTCCGAAGAACAGTATAAGCTTTCCAATTTACGCGTAAAAGAAGCTGGGCTGGAACATCGAGTCCGTTATGAATTGCGTGATTATCGCACTCTCAGCGAGCCAGTAGACCGTATCCTGTCGATCGGTATGCTAGAGCACGTAGGGCAATTTCAATACGGAGAGTATTTTAAAAAGATCCGTGATTTGCTGAAAACAGATGGTGTCGCGTTAATCCAGACCATTGCGCGTATGGGCAAGCCACAGCCTATCGGTTCCTGGATTCGCAAGTACATATTCCCAGGGGCATATTTACCTTCAACCTCTCAGCTGGCCCGCGCTACCGAACGTTCTAACCTGTGGATCATGGACGTTGAAAACTTGCGGCTGCACTATTCCAAAACCCTGTCGCGATGGTATGAGCGTTTTTCCAGACACCGGGAGGTAATTGCGAAAATATATGATGAGCGATTTTGCCGCATGTGGGAAATGTACTTGCTTGGCTGTGAGACTGTTTTTCGAGTTCGGCGCATTACCGTCCTGCAACTCCAGCTAAGTCGAGAGATAAACGCTTTGCCTATTACGCGGGACTACATGATAAAGGCAGAAAAGGTGCTGGCGCGTAAAGATGGCGATAAAAAATAAAGTTGATTTACATCGTTGCCTTACGTAAATGATTTATCAGGTCGATCTGCGTAATCAGGCCGTAAAAGGTATCGTCATCGGCTACGATTGCAACCTTGTCCTCTTTAAAAAGATGTAAAATACTATCGATATCGGCAGAGGGTGGAACAACCTCCAGATCGGTAACCATAATCGACGAAACCTGCTGCTGAAAGTTCTTTTCATTGTTATAAATACCCAACAGGATATCCGATTCGTCGATCAGGCCGACAACCTTGCCGTCGTCGATGACCGGGACTTGCGATACGTCGAACATGCGCATGCGTTTGTAAGTAGTGAGCAGGTTGTCTTCCGAAGTCACGGTGACGATATCTCCCGTATCTGCCGGTCTTGCGATGATATCGCGTAAATCCCCATGTGACTCGCGGCCCAGCAGTCCCTGATCGGCCAACCACGAATCGTTGAACGACTTCGATAAATACTTGTTTCCGGTGTCGCCGACCAATGTGACTACTCTTTTGTGCGAGCTCTGTTCACGGCAATAGCGCAGTGCAGTTGAGAGCAGGGTGCCGGTAGAAGAACCCGCCATAATCCCCTCGCGCTCGAGTAACTCTCGCTGGGTTTGAAATGCTTCGGCGTCGCTAATCGAATAAGCTTTACTCACATGGTCCAGTTCGCAGATCGAAGGTACGAAATCTTCGCCGATACCCTCGACCAGCCAGGAGCCTGCTTTTGGCATTACACCGGTTTCGATTAATTCCCGCAGTACCGAACCCTCGGGATCGGCCAGGATCATTTCACATTCAGGCGCATTGTTTTTGAAAAATCGACTCAGTCCGGTGATCGTGCCGCTGGAACCAACACCTACCACCATCGCGTCTATTTTACCCTCCATTTGGGCGAAAATTTCCGGGCCGGTTTCGGTTTCATGTGTAAGCGGGTTATTCGGGTTGGAAAACTGGTCGATAAAATGTGAGTTAGGAATTTCTTTCGATAGACGCAATGCATAGTCCTGGTAGTACTCCGGATGACCTTTTTGTACGTCAGAGCGCGTGAGACGAACTTCGACTCCCATCGCCCGAATATGACGTATTTTATCCGGACTCATTTTATCCGGGATGACTAGTATCAGCTTGTATCCTTTTTGCGCCGCCACCAACCCGAGTCCGAGTCCGGTATTTCCGGCGGTAGCCTCTATGATAGTACCTCCGGGTTGGATCTTGCCTTCCTTTTCCGCGGCCTCAATCATCACTACTGCGATTCGGTCCTTGATCGAGCCGCCGGGGTTCTGACTTTCCAGCTTGATGAATAAATCGCAGGGTCCGGTGTCGAACTTGCTTAGCTTCAACATCGGTGTATTGCCAATCATATCGAGTACGGAGTTGCTGATAGTCATTATAGAACCTCGGGTGATTCAAAATGGGATGACAAAGATAGACTATAACCCGTCCAGTGCCTGTTTCAGGTCGGCAATTAAATCATCTGCCGATTCAAGACCTGTGGAGAGCCGAACCAGGCCATCGGTAATACCGGCCTTCATGCGCTCTTCACGCGGCATATCGGCGTGGGTCATGGTCACCGAGTGAGTCACCAGTGATTCTACCGACCCAAGGTTTTCCGCCAGACTCCAGAGTTCCAGCCTGTTCATCAGTTTTTTACCGGCCTCTACACCACCTTCCACTTCAAACCACAACATGGAACCATGACCACTGGCCTGTTTGTCGGCGAGCGCTTTCTGTGGAAATGAATCCAGGCCGGGATAGGCGACACGTTCTACCCTGGGGTGGGTTTGCAGAAATTCGGCAACTTTACGTGCGTTAGCAGATTGCGCTTCCAGGCGTGTACTCATGGTTTTGCAACCCTGTAGGGTATAAAACGCCACCATCGGCGTCATGTTGCAACCCAGGCAGTTGCGTACAAACATGATCGCATCTAAATGTTCCTGGCTTGCGGCAGTGATCGAACCACCGACGCTGATATTATGGCCTTCCATGAATTTGGTTGTACTGTGCAAGCTTATATCGGCACCTAGCTCCAGCGGACGCTGAAAATATGGCGTTAGAAAAGTATTGTCCACTACGTGCGGAATGCTATGCGCTTTTGCTATTTCTGATACTGCTGCGATATCAGTCAACTTTAATGTTGGATTTGCCGGGGTTTCGGTGAAAATAAGCCGGGTATTATCGCGAATCGCTGTTTTTACATTATTGGCTTCTGCGGTGTCGACAAAGCTGGTTTCTATACCAAATCGATTCAGTACCTTGGTAGTCACCCGGTGGGTACCACCATAGACTACATCCGAAAGTATGACGTGCTCGCCAGCATTAAGCAGTGCCATCAAGGTCGAACTGGTTGCTGCCATGCCAGTTGCGAAACATAAAGTACCTGCGCCGCCTTCTAATGCAGTGATGCGGTTTTCCAGCGCGGTTACAGTTGGATTGCCCGAACGACTATATGAATAACCTTTTTCCAGATA
>CBDUSZ010000092.1:0-11881 GCA_965370015.1 uncultured bacterium
GTAATGGCGACAAACGAACTAACATTTCGGCCGATGACACTCGACGATGTCGATACGGTGATGCATCTAGAAAACCAGGTATACCAGTTCCCGTGGACCGACCAAATTTTCAAGGACTGCATTCGGGTTGGATACGACTGCTGGATGGCGGACCTGGAAAATACAGTCGTTGCGCATGCGGTCATTAGTGTAGCGGCCGGTGAAAGCCATATGTTAAATCTCTCGGTGATTGAAAACCTACAGGGCAAGGGAATAGGAAAACAATTTATTCAGTTTCTGCTTAATATTGCGCGTAACAAGCAAGCGCAAATAATGATGTTGGAGGTACGACCCAGCAATGTCCGCGCAATTAATTGCTATAATGCAGCCGGATTTAATGAAATCGGATGTCGAAAAGATTATTATCCCGCGCCAAACGGCAAGGAAGACGCGTTACTCTTCGCCAAACAAATTCCCTGAGGGCATCCCTATTAATTGTCTTTTTCGGTGAAATACTTTGCAGTGAGCAAAAACCTGTCACGGATAATCCAAATTAACAGGGAAACCCTTAAGTCATCAAACTAAGCGTTACCGCAATCAATTGAGTGATATTTAATGTCTGATATAGACGAAATGCGCCGCCGTCGCACCTTCGCGATCATCTCGCACCCGGATGCCGGCAAAACCACAGTGACCGAAAAGTTATTGCTTTTTGGTAAAGCCATCCAGATGGCTGGTACTATCAAAGGCAGAAAAGCTGCTCGCCATGCCACCTCTGACTGGATGGAAATGGAGAAGCAACGCGGCATTTCAATCACTTCGTCGGTGATGCAGTTTCCCTATAAGGGCAGTATTATTAACCTGCTCGATACACCGGGACACGAAGATTTTTCCGAGGATACCTATCGCACTTTGACTGCTGTTGACTCGGCGCTTATGGTGATAGATTGCGCCAAGGGCGTGGAACAGCGAACCATCAAACTAATGGAAGTATGTCGCCTGCGTGACACGCCGATCATCACCTTTATCAATAAGATCGACCGTGAAGGGCGTGACCCAATAGAGCTCATGGACGAAGTTGAAGATGTTTTAAATATACGTTGCGCGCCGATTACCTGGCCAATTGGCATGGGCAAACAATTGAAAGGCGTTTTTCACCTGCAAAACGATTCGGTACATTTGTTCTCGGCCAGCGATACCGAAAAGATATCTTCGGGTGAAGTCATAGAAGGTCTCGACAACCCGCGGCTAGATGAAATACTGGGTTCAATGGCTGCAGATTTCCGTGAAGAAATTGATCTGGTACGCGGCGCATCGAATGAATTTGATATCGAAAGCTATCTCGCAGGTGATTTGACACCGGTATTTTTCGGCTCGGCTATTAACAACTTTGGCATGGCCGAATTGCTCGATGCTTTCAATCACTACGCACCAGCTCCGATGGCCCGGCCAACTCAAACCCGAACGATACAACCCGACGAGGATAAACTGACCGGTTTTGTGTTTAAAATTCAGGCCAATATGGATAAGCAGCATCGCGACCGTATCGCCTTTATGCGCATATGCTCGGGCAAGTATACCCGGGGTATGAAGGTCAGACATGTGCGAATCAATAAAGACATGAAGATACCCGATGCACTCACATTTATGGCTGCCGACCGTAGTCATGTAGACGAGGCCTATACCGGCGATATTATTGGTATACATAATCACGGCACGATTCGTATCGGCGATACCTTTACCATGGGTGAGAATCTCGCTTTTACCGGTATCCCCAATTTTGCCCCCGAACTTTTCCGACGCGCTCGCCTGAAGGATCCGTTGAAAATGAAGGCTCTGCTCAAAGGCCTGTCGCAGCTATGCGAAGAAGGTGCCACTCAACTATTCAGGCCTGTCGCGAATAACGATTTAATCCTAGGCGCAGTCGGCGTATTGCAATTCGACGTAGTAGCGCACCGACTGAAAGACGAATACAGTGTCGACTGCCAGTTCGAAGCGGTGAATGTCAATACCGCGCGCTGGGTTAGCTGCAGTGACGAGAAAAAACTGAATGAATTTAAAAATAAAGTTCGCAACAACCTGGCGCTCGATCATGCCGGAGACCTTGCCTACATCGCCCCTTCACGTGTTAATCTGACCATGACACAGGAGCGCTGGCCTGAAATCGAATTTCTTTCCACTCGCGAGCATGGGATTTACGCTTAAACGTAAATTATTATTTGCCTTTATCTGGTTGGTACTACTGGCCGGCTCCAATCATGTTGTCGCAGCAACCATTGGTCTCGCGACCCGGGATCAAAACCCAATGCTACAGGCTTACTACCTGCCTGCTTTGGGATTTTCCTCACAGCCCGGATGGCAATATTCACATTCACTTTTTATCACCAACACGTTTCAGACCGAAACCATCAATAACGAAACACTGATAATCGATGCTGAGAGCTACCGGTATGATTTCGCCATTGCCTACCAGCAGAACAACTGGAGGTTGAATACAAAAATCCCACTAATATTTACCCAGGGTGGGTCGCTCGATGGATTGATCGAAGACTGGCATGATTTTTTTGGATTACCCGAAGGGGGTCGAAAATCTAATGCAAATGACCAGTTGAATATCGAATATATCAAAAACGGTGCGACGATTTTCCTACAAAACAAAGCTGACAACGACATCGGCGATATCGAAGTATCGTTGTCGTATCAATTAGCAAGTGACAAAAAACGATCTACCGAAATCTCGGTCGGAATTGAGCTGCCAACCGGCTCAGTCGACACTAACTCGGGCAACGAGGCAACCGACATAGCGCTTTGGCTTAGCCACACACGCGCAGCAACCGATTTGACCAATTTGTACGGCCTGATTGCCTACAGCCGCCTCGGCAAGGGTGGGCAGTTAGACGCACAGTTAAATACCGGCACCTGGGTAGCGCAACTGGGTGCCGAACATGCCTTCAGTCCAAAAATTACCGGTATCCTCCAGTTTGATATGCACTCGGCGTTGATAAACGACAGTGCGCTGACAGCGTTCGGAAACTCGCTGCAGATGCAGCTGGGTTTGCAGTTTAGAAGCTTGATCAAAAATCATAATCTGGATCTGTTCTTTTCCGAGGATATTTTACCCGGATCAGCGCCAGATATTACATTTGGCGTGCGAGTCAGTGGTGGTTATTAGCAGCAGAATCAATCGAGTCTGACCCCATTGATTAGTTCAGTCACAATTTGCGGATCATTCTCCAGCGTGCGGTGTACCGGGCATTTATCGGCAATCGCCATTAAACTCGCCTTCTGTTCATCACTGAGATCACCCTTCAGCGAGATCGAACGTGTAATACGTTCTATTTTGCCACTACAGTCGACGCAATCCTCGGCATGCACCCGCTGGTGAACTAACTTTATTTCAATATCATCCAGTGGCAGTTTTTTCCGACTGGCATACATGCGCAGAGTCATCGAAGTACAGGCACCCAGGCTCATCAGCAATAAATCGTAGGGTGAAGGGCCCAGATTCGATCCCCCATATTTCTCTGGTTCATCGGCCATTAATTGATGACTGTCGCTAAACATTGAGCGCAGAAATTTTTTATCGAGTTCGGTAACAAGCACCTCTCCGGCGGCGAGTGCTGGTCGCTCGGCGAGGCTAGTGACATCGGGGGATTCATCAATTTCGAGATAGCGACTCGCCCAGGCAACTAGCGTCGCACCAACATAATTGGCATCTTTCGCCTTGCTCAGCAAATGATCTGCGTCGTCTAGCGAGATAAAGCTCTTCGGATGTCTTGCCGCCTGGTAGATTTCTGCTGCCTGATCGATTGAAACGGTCTTATCTACCGGAGAATGAAACACTATTAACGCGGCATTTAAATTTTTAATCCCCGCCGTCGAGTTATAACGATCGATATCGTCTAGCAATTGTTTTTTAATCAGAAATTGCCGTCCACCGATTCCAATCGAAGCCTCACCCTGCTTTGCAATTAAATCTGCCCCCGCCTGAAACAAATGCTCAACATGTTTTGCAGTGGCCGGTGAACCTATTGTCGCAACCGCCCTGATCGATTCGATTTGTTGCGCGGCGCTTAGCACCGCAGCACCACCCAGACTATGACCAATCAGCAATTGTGGAGCTGCATATTCGGATTTCAGTTTCACTGCAGCCGCTAGTAGATCCTGTACATTGGAAGAGAAATTACTGTTGGCAAAATCCCCGTCGCTATTACCCAGACCGGTAAAATCAAAGCGCAATACCGCTATTCCGCGGGCCGACAGGGCGCGACTGATTCTCGATGCAGCTGCGATATCTTTACCGCAGGTAAAGCAGTGAGCAAATATCGCATAACGCGCAATTGTCACATTTTCGGGAGGTGTCTCCAGCAGACCAGCCAATGTCTCGCCTGCAGCATTTTCAAATTCCAGTTTAATTCTACCCATGTTCGTAATCCTCATGTATAAACCTAGTTCCTGTGACTACCTGAATGTCCAGGGGTTCAGTAGTACTAGATTATGTTTTAGAAGATGGATAAAGTCCCTGTTCCCTGTTATTTTATTTCGTAATTATTCCGAGACAAAAATCATTATGACACGCCGAATCCACGCTTTATTGCGTTGGCTTTTATTTTTATGGGTCAAGGTCGAAGTATTTCCACGAGAAAATCCACCATTCGAGCTTGATTCGAAAAACATCACAATCTATGTTCTGGCAGATCGTGGATTAAGCGACCTGCTGGTATTGACCCAGATTACCAATGCCTTGCAGTTACCCGACCCGTTGCAACGCTTACCAATTTCAGCGCTCTCAAACTATCATTCGATTTATAGCATTGCGTCACGTAGTCCTTTAATCGACTGGTTACGGCGGCGTAAAAAACAGGCGCCAATATTACAGGACTTAATCCAGGTCTTGCAGCAAACCGACGATCTAGACATTCAGATAATACCGGTCTCAGTATATTGGGGGCGGCCTCTGGCGAAACAAAAGCACTGGTTGCAGGTTTTATTTGCCGATACCTGGGCTATGGCTGGTCGCACTCGTAAATTTTTTACCCTTCTATTTCAGGGCAAAAATACACGCCTGATATTTTCCAAACCACTTGATTTCCAGTCTATAGCAAAACAATGCGATTACTCGGCTGAGACGTTACACGAATTTCTGTTATGCCAGTTAACCCAGCAACGTGAAGCAACCTTTGGCCCCCAAATTACCAGCCGCAAGGTGATGATCGATGATGTTTTGCAGACGGCAGTATCCCGGCAAGCCATTGAAGCGGCCAGCAACGATCAGAAAATCAGTATAAAGAAAGCACGATCAAATGCGATGCGCTATAGCCGCGAGATTTTCGCTGACTGCACTCAACTGACTATCGAGATTATGCTACGGCTATTACGTTATTTCTGGCGCCGATTTTATTCCGGAATCGACACCTATAATATGGATATACTCAAACAGACCGCTTTGACGCACCAGCTGGTCTATGTGCCATGCCATCGCAGTCATGTCGACTATCTGCTTTTATCCTATGTAATTTATATCGAAAATCTCGCGATCCCCTACATTGCAGCCGGCAATAATCTAGATGTGCCGATTATCGGTCGCATTTTGCGCGGCGGCGGGGCTTTTTTTATTCGCCGCAGTTTTAAAGATAATCCCCTTTATGCGACCGTCATGCGCGCCTACGTCGATCGACTGGTGGCGCTGGGAGTACCGCTTGAATATTTTATAGAAGGGGGTCGCAGTCGCACGGGTCGAATGCTGAAACCCAAACTGGGGATGCTCGACATGACAGTGCAGGCCCATATTAGATCGCAGTCCCGCCCAATGGCATTTATTCCGGTATACATTGGCTATGAAAAACTGATCGAAGGAAAATCATATATCGGTGAATTGTATGGCGAAAAAAAGGAGCGTGAATCACTGTTTGGTGCACTTGGGGCAATTTTCAAACTAAAAGGCCATTTCGGCAGGGTAACAGCGAGTTTTGGCAATCCGATTATGCTATCCGATGTGCTCGACCAGGCGGCCCCGGACTGGCAGCAATATGCGCAGAAAATTGAGCAAAAACCCGACTGGTATTTGAACGCTGTTCAAACCTTGTCAGAGCGCATCATGATCGAGATCAATCGTGCCTGTGTGGTGAATCCAGTCAACTTGATAGCGACCCTGTTGCTCGCGACACCGCGTCAAAGCATTGATATGCAGGAATTAATTCAACAGAGCAAATTCCTTGCGCAATTGATTAAGTCGATTCCTGCATTTTCCAAACTCCAGATTAGCGAAACTTTCGATGCGCAGCAAATCGGGCGTATCGCACGACAGGGCCTGTTACATATTCGCCAGCATCCGCTTGGCGATATCGTATACCTGAAGCCCACGGACTCTGCTTCGATGAGTTACTATCGCAACAATAGTTTGCACACATTGATCATGCCAGCCCTGATTGCCTGTTGTTTCACCAATACACGGCAGATGGCGGTTCCGAGGTTGATGAAAATCACTCGTTTTCTCTATCCTTTTTTGAAATCGGAATTACATCTCGAATGGAGTGATAGCGACCTGAAAGTTCTGGTGACAGGGATATTGTCTGAGATGGTTGAACAGAATGTGCTGGTCAAAACTAAAACTGGATATAAGCGGCCTGATCGCAGCGACAGCGGCTACTTGCGATTAACGCGTCTGGCCCTGATCGTTCAGCCTGTTTTTGAGCGATATTATATGACCTTCATAGTAATCTGGAAATCAGCCAAAGCGCCAATGCCCGTCACCGAACTGGAGCAGTATTGTCATTTACTGGCTCAGAAAATTTCGATGATTTATGGTATTAACGCACCTGATTTTTTTGACCGTCAACTATTCAGGCACTTTATTGAAACCGCCCTGGGCCTGAATTATCTGGAAAAAATTGATAACGATGGTCTGGTCCTGGCCGAGTCTTTCGAACACATAAATCTGGATATAGCCAATCTTTTAAGCGTCGAAGTGCGAAGTACCATACTCTCCCTGATTTAGATTAATCAGGTTGGGCTGTGGACTGATCTAGAGCTGGAAACGGATTTCCTCAGGGCCAGCTACCGCTAGTGATTAACTTTCCGACACAAAGTTGCTCACTCACCACATACATCCATGCTGCACCAAAACTTGTCGCGATCATCACCCGCTGATAATAGTGCGGATACCATTCGAGCCGATCGATCGCAGCCAACTGCAACACACTGATTTCGTAGATCTCACCTTTTATCGCAGTTTTGCCCGGCTCAGTGACCGCGGGATAGGTGCCAAATTCATACATCGAGTAAACAGGGTCAGTGGTAAACTTGCCCAGAAACCGGGTATCCTGTAAATAAAAGGCATTGTGAAAACCTTTTTTCAATGTGCCGTAGACAAATACCCTCATGTTTTTTGGATAAACTGACGTATCTTCCTGCGTTCCTGCTTGTTGGGTCGACGATCACTTAGCGGCCTTTGCATAGCAGCCAGCTTTCGTTGCTCAGCTTCGTGTTTGCGCCGTTGCATACTGGGCTCAGTTTCCCGGTACAGGGTCTGTGCGATGGTGGCTGAACCACGCCGTTCAACGAGTTTCAAAACAATTATCTCGATGCGCTCCTGGCCGCGTGAAATAAGGTAACAATCATCAATTTTAACCGACCGCGATGGTTTAACTCTTTGCCCGCCCAAATGCACCTTACCACCTGAAACCGCTTCGCTGGAAATCGCTCTAGTTTTAAAAAATCGAGCAGCCCACAACCACTTGTCGAGTCTGACTCTGGTTTCATTTGTCGTCATGATGGAATCGACCACTCAATAATCAGAGTTTCAGGCAAGGATGCCACTATTTATTCGGTTACTTGTTTTGCAACTTATGAACATACTTCATCACCCGGTCAGCCATGGAAAACCCACTTAACACGGCACCCTCAATTCGTGGTGCGGTACACCAGTCACCGCAGGCCCCGACCGCTTCGTCATCGATAAACAGAGAATCCTGATTAATCGGATTTATCGGCACCGCATGTTTCCAGCAGTGTACTGAAGAAGATATTGGTTTCACTTCAGCAATATCGGTAGCCTCCCAGAACGCATCTAGCAATGCATGCATCACTCGTCCCCTGAAACTGGCAGCATATTGCTGCGACCATTCCGGTGATGCATGAAGCATCCAGCAATCTATTTCGCTGCTTTGATCAGCCATCTGGTAACGTGAAATCCACGATAATGGTGAATCCAGAACATGGGCTGCATCGTAAGGCAGACCTAATTGACCATCAAACACAAACATCCCACTCCAACAGACAGTCATATCTACTTTTTCAGCAAGCTGGCTAATGCCGGGTACCCTATGGCACAAACTCGCGACCTGATGCGCTGCTGTGGCAATAATTACGACGTCAAACACACCCAGATAATCGCCACGCTCGTTGAACAGTCGCCAACCGCCATCGCTTTGCCTCTCGAGTTCGCTAATATTGGCAGAGACTACAAGATCACAGTTTTTTGCCAAATTTTCGGTGATCATCTGCATGCGGGGATAACCGACGAATCGCTGCGTTGCCATGTCACTATTATTCACCTGGCCCTTTTGTAACTCAACAATCCAGCCATCCCAGGGGCGCACAATTCCATCGGTTTGCCAGGCCGAAACGATATTCCAGAACAGCGGATTATTAACCGTGAAGTACTGTGCGCCGTGATTGAACTCGAATTCTCCGGCCCTGAAGCTAGACATTCGACCACCTGGAAAGATATTTTTTTCAAAAACCCTGACTTCGGGTATGAGTCCTTTAAGCGCGGTTCCGCAGGTAAGGCCAGCAAGGCCGGCACCAATAATAGCAACTGATGGGTCTTTGTATACCATCGAGCCAGGGGTTAATACGGCGGAAAGTCGTCGGCATAGCGCTTAATCCACTCCCTGGCGGCCTGCTCTGCACTCAGCTCGCGCCCTTCTACGAGTTTAACTTCTTTTCGATAATGATCGATATGACAAATTTGCTCAATCATGCGTAAGCGGAATACATCCTTCGAACTATCGAATTCGACTCCAATTTCATAGCCATTTTTCGATTTTTCGCACCAGACAACTGTTCCAACCAGATAATGGTCCTGATTCAGTATGGGAATGCATATATTGGCATTTTGCCCGACCTTGAGCGACTGTTGTGAAATAAAAGACAGCCCGCCGAAACTGACATTGGTCAGTGTTTTGTCTTCTGAATCGGCACCATCGTCCGCCCCCAGATCCAACGAAACCTCGATCGGCACATCGGATGGGTGGCGGATATATTTTCGAATCGTCGTGTTATCTGGCAATAGACACCAACATTTTATTGAGTTTAGTCACGAAACTGGCCGGGTCTTCGAGCTGCCCACCCTCCGCCAGAATGGCCTGATCGAACAATATATCAGACCAGTCATCAAACTTCTTCTTCGATTTTTCGGCGTCGAGTTTCTTCACAATCGGATGATCCGGATTAATTTCTAAAATTGGCCTGGAACCTGGCATTGCGTGACCGGCTTCTTTGAGAATGCGCTGCATATGCATCGCCATGTCGTGTTCGTTGAGCACGATACAGGCTGGCGAGTCAGTTAAACGGTTAGTCACGCGCACATCTTCGACTCTGTCGCCGAGGGTCTTTTTCATGCGTTTCACCAGCTTTTCTGATGACTTTGCCTTTTCTTCAAGTTCTTTTTCTGAAGCCTCGTCCTTGCCCAGATCGAGTTCACCTTTGGCCACAGATTGTAACTTCTTGCCGCCGAATTCAGCCAGATGCGAAGTCAACCATTCGTCGACTCGATCCGACAGCAATAAGACTTCAATACCCTTCTTTTTGAATATTTCCAGATGCGGACTATTTTTAGCTGCTGCATGTGAATCAGCCGCTATAAAATAAATTTTATCCTGTCCTTCCTGCATGCGGGAAACATAATCGTCAAGAGTCACTGTTTGCTCTTTATCTCCACTTTGGGTCGTCGAAAAGCGTAATAATTTAGCGATTTTTTCCCGATTGGCGTAATCCTCGGCCGGACCTTCTTTTAATACCTTGCCAAACTCATCCCAGAATTTTTGATATTTTTCAGGATCGTTTTTGGCGATTTTCTGCAGCATGCTCAGCACTTTTTTAACTGACCCGTTGCGAATATTGTCGATCACCTTACTGCCCTGCAAAATTTCACGCGAGACGTTCAGTGGTAGATCGTTGGAATCGATTAGACCACGCACAAAACGCAGATACCTCGGCATCAACTGCTCTGCATCTTCCAAAATAAACACGCGCTTCACGTAGAGTTTGATTCCACGTCGCGATTCCCGATCATAGAGATCAAACGGTGCGCGAGCCGGAATGTATAACAGTGAGGTATATTCGTTAGTGCCTTCTACACGGCTGTGGCTCCAGTCGATCGGGCTTTCGTAATCATGGGCTACATGCTTGTAAAATTCTTCATAATCCTTGTCTTTAATATCCGCCTTGGGCCGCATCCACAATGCAGAGGCCTGATTGACAGTTTCTTCTTCGATCACTGTTTCATCACCTTCTTCTTCCGGTTCAACAGTTTTGTTCATTACCACTGGAAAATTGATATGATCCGAATATGAGGTGATGATCGAGCGCAATTTCCAGTCGTTCAGAAACTCGTCCTCGCCTTCGCGTAACTGCAGTATAATTTCAGTACCTCGGCCAGGCTTTTTTATCGACTTGATGTCATATTCGCCTTTTCCCTGTGACGTCCACTCGACACCAGTTTCAGCCTTTTCGCCGGCTTTACGGGTTTTCAGAGTGACCGTTTCGGCAACGATGAAGGAAGAATAAAACCCAACCCCGAACTGGCCAATCAATTGAGCGTCACTTTTTTGATCACCAGTAATCGAGTCAAGAAAGGATTGTGTACCCGATTTGGCGATTGTACCGATATGGTCGATAACCTCGTCGCGGGTCATACCAATGCCATTATCGCTAATCGTAATAGTGCGGGTTTCCTTATCGTAGCTAATCTTAACCTTTAGCTCGATATCGTCTTCATAAAGACTGGCATCTGACACCGCAGTAAAGCGTAATTTGTCGCAAGCGTCCGATGCATTGGATATCAATTCACGTAAAAATATTTCCTTGTTGGAATAGAGCGAGTGGATCATCAGATCCAGCAATTGGTTTACCTCTGTTTCGAAACCTCGGGTTTCTGCATTGGCTGCTACGGTCATTGGTTAGGTTCTCCTGAATGATTTTGCTAATAATTGGCATAATATGAGGTTATATCCAGCATGTTTCAAGACATCAAACGCTCATTTTTTTCGGTTATATAATACAGCCTACCGCTGCTGATAACGAATTCACCAATTCAAACGAGAGCATTACAATTTCGTCAATAGGCTGCAGGGAATGTGCCTGTTAAGTTGTCAAAAATGGTAAAAAATGTTAAGTATATCGTCGTTCGAAACACAACAAAGAAAAATCATGAGGAGAGGACAATGAAAATACACGAAAATATTCTGGGCACCATTGGCAATACGCCAATAGTAAAAATCAATAAGCTGGCACCCACTAACGTTAATTTATATGTAAAAATCGAAGCCTTTAATCCGATGAGCTCGGTCAAGGATCGCCTTGCGCTAGGCATTATCGAAGATGCTGAAAAAAGTGGTGAATTGAAACCGGGACAAACTGTCATCGAAGCCACCAGTGGCAATACCGGCATCGGCCTGGCAATGGTTTGCGCGCAGAAGGGATATCCCCTGGTCGTCACCATGGCTGAGAGTTTTAGTGTCGAACGCCGCAAACTGATGCGTTTCATGGGCGCTAAAGTAGTACTCACGCCTGCACCTTTAAAGGGCAGCGGGATGGTGCAGAAAGCCAAAGAATTGGCTGATAAGCATGGTTGGTTTTTAACTCGCCAGTTTGAAAATGAATCCAATGCGAATATGCA
>CBDUSZ010000093.1:0-11854 GCA_965370015.1 uncultured bacterium
ACTACGCCACAATCGCTGTCGCTGCGAATCACTCGACCAGCGCTTTGCAATACCCTCGTTAGACCAGGGAAGCGGTAGGCGAAATCGAAGCCGTTTAATTGCAGGCGCTCGAAGTCCTGTTGGATTAACTGTTGTTCGGTATCGGCCTGGGGTAGGCCGACACCGACTATAATTGCACCAATCAGCGCGGGACCGGTGTAGTCGATGCTCTCGGCGAAGACGCCGCCCATGATCGCAAAGCCAAGCGTGTTTTTTTGTTCGAAGAAGCAGGAGAGAAAATCAGCGCGTTGCTGAGGGTCAGAGTCTCTGCTTTGCAGCAGGGTTTCGATCGATGGGAACAGGTTGCAAAAATGTTCGTGTACCTTATGCATGAACACGTAGGAGGAAAAAAATACCAGATAATTGCCGGGTCGGGCCAGGTAACAACGCTGAATTGTCGTGCAGATTTTGTCGATGTGGTGATCGCGGTGCCGGTAGCGAGTATCAATATAGTGGCCGACGCTGACCTGTAGATTCGCCTGCGGAAAGCTTGACGCAAGCCTGAGCATTTGGGTTTGTTCGATAAGTCCCAGCGCCGATTGATAGTACCCAGGAGGCGACAAAGTGGCTGAGAAGCCACATATCGCACTGAATAATGGGTAGCATTGTTGCAAATATTCGAAGGCATTCAGACACAGAAGTTTTACTTCGCGTCGCGTGGGCGGTTTTTTAATTAGCGTACGGTGGTGCGTATCGTACAGGTTGGCGACGCATTGAAAGCGGAATATCGTTTTTGCGAATTCCAGTACTTCGGGCGCAATACGCTGGTTATTAAACAGTTCCAGGCCGAGCTTTTCACCGAAGCGTCGCGTGGCGCGCATCAATACGCCAGGGACTTCATTGTCGACTACTTCGTCTTCGGCTTGCTCGCGGGCGCACTGGTTGAGTGCATTGGCAACGCTATTGATCGCACGGCTCATTGTTGTGCTGTTTGCAGCGTATTTCGCGGCGCGTAACTGGTGACGAGCGATGCTGGCGCTATACATGCTACGTGCGCGATCGACCAGGTTGTGCAATTCGTCGATCAGCAATATCTTGCGGCGAGAATCAGTTTTAAAATAACTTAGTTGCACCAGCGGATCGAAAATATAGTTAAAATCACAAACGATGACATCGACCCAGGGCAGCATTTGCAGCGTAAGCTCGAACGGACAAAGCTGGTACTGATCGGCGATGGCCCGAATCTGATCGCTGGTTAATCTGCGTTTTTGTATCAACGCCTCTCGCGCGGCGGCGAGGCGATCAAAAAAACCGATGGTTCGACTACACTTTCCATCCTCGTTGAATTCGCTGGTATCGCTCGCGCAGGCACAGCATTTGGCTTTGGCCTGAATCACCAAATAACTGATTTGCAACCCTTGATCGATCATTCGATCGATCGCTTTGAGGGCTTCGTTTTGGCCCGAGGTTTTCGCCGACAGGTAGATGATTTGATCGGCGATATCCTCGCCAATCGCCTTCACCGAGGGGAACAGGGTACTGATAGTTTTGCCCGAGCCAGTCGGTGCTTCGACCAGCAGTCGATTGCCATTTTTAATGTTGCGATATACCTGCGCTGAAAACCGGTACTGTTCGGCGCGGTATTCGGTGAAAGGAAATTCAAGCCTGCGCGCACTCGCTAGCAACTCTCTGCGTTGGTCGGAAACCAGTCGATGCCAGGCCAGGTATTGGTGCAGGGTCTGGTGTAAAAAATATTCCAGGTCTGATCGGCTAAATAGTTGGCTGGTTCGATGTTCGTGGTAATTGAACAGATTGACGTAGTTAAGGCTCGCGGTAACTTGATCGAGTTCGTGTATTTGTGCGTAACAGGCGGCATAGCATTTCACCTGCGCCCAGTGCTCGCTGTCGTAATCTTCCGAAAACTCGACCATGAAACTGTATACGGTTTTGATTTCTTCCAGTCTCGGTGGGGTTTCATCGGCAAATATCAAATCCACGCGCCCACCGAGTTCGATGTCATAGTCATCGAGTCTTATCTGGAGTTTGAGGGTTTGCTCCGACAGCGCCTGTTTCTGGTAACGCTTCTGGATTTTTTGATGGGTTTTAATCCCTTCCTGCGCGCTCGCGCTCGGCCCACCATCAAAGCCGAGATCGCCACTACGGCAGCAAAATTCGACCAGTTGTCGAATCCCAATTTTAAGCACCGCTGTCACGTCTCGTTAACCCAGCGAACGCGTGCCACTGCATGCGGGATATTGTGCTCGGCAAAATATTGCATCCAACGTTGCTGGTTTTTTTGCAGACTGTCACCCGGGCCTTTGACTTCTACCAGTTGGTAGCCGCCACTAACCGGAAATAATACGAGGTCTGGAAATCCCGCGCGGTTATTGCGTAGGTCGAGCAGGATGCGGTCGAATATTTTCATCCAGTGTCTGAAGGGAATGCGCTGCAATGCGAGTTCGAGTGTTTCGAGGTTAAGCGCCTGCCAGTTGACCAGCGGGTTCATGCGTCCGAATTTTTCTTGCCAGCAGATAGATGCCTGACGCCATATGTCTTCGGTATTGGTAATTCGTGACCAGATCCGGGTAAATAATTCTGCTCTTTTGGATTGAAAATCCTGCGCGTAAAAATCGGCTGGTCGATGCTGAAAAGGGTTATAAAAAGCACCGGCAACCGGCGCGAAAACTGCATCCCAGATAAGCAGCCCCAACACGCCGTTGAACAGCGAGTTCTCAATATAATAACACTGATTGTCCTTATCTTGAGCCAGGTAATAATCAACCACTGCCTGTTCCACGCAGTCCTGGCGGATTAACTGCAGGTCAAATAATTCGGATTTGTGGTTCGAGTCCGGTGATGCGAATGCCGGTCGATGCTGAATTTTGGATTGCCGAACCAGACGCCTGACAAATGCGCTGGCAAACTGTAATTCTTCTTCACTGTTGGGTTCTTCGATGATGTTCTGGCAATGTTCAATCGCATCTTCGATTTCCCCCTGCCGGTGCAAAATACGCGTGATGCGCTCACGGTTCGGGGGCAGGGTGCATTGCCGATACAGTTGCAATGCCAATGGTAATTCATCTAGACGCTCTATTTGTCGCGCAATTTCGTACTTGATGCGCTCGCCTTTGCGAAATAGCGGGGAGTCAGGATCGGTGTCGGCGGGTACCGCGTCAAAACAGGTCTGCAGGGTCTCGATATCGTCCGGCCCGGTGATTTTTAACAATGATTCAAGCCGATGCAATAACCAGTGCTGCTGGATATCCAGTCTGTTGGTATAGGGTCGGCTTTCCGTGTCGATGCGGTAGTTTTCGTATTGGTTAAGCTCGAGATCACGCAATACAAAGTCGGTCATCGATTGATTCAGGTTGCCGAAAAACAGCATTTGACAGAGCGTGTAGCACTCTTTTTGCTGGACCTGTAACAGACAATCACTTTCAGACAACCGTGTGAAAAATTCGTCGCCCGGATGATCCAGTAAATATCTATTCAATTCGGGGCGCTTTAGTTTTTTCAGCTCGGCGTGATTGCTATGCAGTGCCAGCAATTCGGCTTTGCTGAACAGCGCTATAAGTTCCTCGTGTGCGATGCGAGGACTGGTTGCAATAAAGTGGTTGGTTTCCAGTGTCTCGATTGCTTTTTGCATCGAAGTAATTTCAGGGTAATTTAGTTTACTCAGGCGAAACAGGAGATGGGTTCGATTTAATAGTCGGATATAAAGTTTTTTCGCATCGGTCGTCAGTGTCGCGAAATTACTCAGGAAATTGAGATGTGCCTGGTCGATTATATCGGCATACAGGGATTCGACATGGTCGAACAGAGTAATTACATTCTCGAGATAATAGCCTTCTGGCAGGTCGGGTTGCATGCGAGTAAGTTTATCCGATTTGACCTTCACTAGCCTCGACATGAACGATATCGCATAAACTCAGCTCTGCTTTTGCCAACCACGTGGAAGTGAATATTGTTCCTGCCGAGTTCCCTTATTGACTAATCTTGATCCACTCCCGTGTTAACGCCCGCTTCCTGGTTAAGACGAATCTCCTGGGTCGTCGCCGGGAGGCATTCTGAAAAGACGGCGAAACCCCGAGGCACGCACCCTGCGCCAGCCCACGACCAATGCAACGAGAACCAGTGGTGCAGTCCAGAACACCAAAGGGTCGTAGAAGTATTCAGCAAATTTTTCCAGCATGGCAGCTCTTAAGTCTCTTGCCCGCGCCGGAAATACGGGAAAAAAGCACCTACCCGGCGCTGGTAACGGCGATAATCATCCTGGAACATCTTAATCATGCGTCTTTCTTCGTAGTATCCACCGATCACCATATAGGCGGTATACATGGCGATGTAGACGATATTATTGAGCGATGGACCGCTGGTCAGCAAGAATAAAAGCCCGGCGACCATCATCGGGTGGCGCACCCAGCCGTATACTCCCCTGACTTCAAGACGGTGGGTCCCGAACAGCTTGATATCCGGCGTCGGCGGAGCCCTGCCGAGAGCCTTCAGCAACCCCCGGTATGCCTGCTTTAAGCCCAAAAACTCCAGGTAATCGCTCTGTAAAAAAGCCGCGTAGAGAAAAGCAATGGAACCTAAATGCAAGACAATGATGATCTGCCACAGCCAATCTGGATAGTCGAATAGCCAAACGTCGTATTCTACATTCCGTGCCCAATGTAGCTCTGCAACGCCATAGTAGAGTGCCCAGTAACTGAGGCCGCAATAAATCAGACGCCAAAAGTGATCGACGAAAAACGGGCTAGTCCAGCGGGCCAGCGCGTTCTTGAGCGGTTCCTGAGCGCCGATTGAGTGGAGCAGCCCGAATACCGCAAACGCGATTATCGATGCTCCGTAATCGCCAAATACGGATGAAACTATCATAGGCGACCGTGCTGCGGGCGCTTACTGGTTCTCGTAGGCTATAATGGCGGCCTTCAGGTCATCGAACTCTTCGCAGCCGAAGTAGCAGATATCGTCGAGTTTTTTGAGACGTTCCCTGGCTTTTTCCAGATTATCGGTTTGCAGGTAAAGCTCGCCCAGATATTCGTTGGCGCCGCGATGGTTCGGGTCGATGGCCAGGGCCTTCTGATACGCGTTCAGGGCCAGGTCAAACTTCTTCAGCTTTCGGTTGCTGAAGCCGAGGTAGTTCCAGGCGTCGGCATCCGTTGGTTTGGCGGCAACCACCTTATTAAACAGCTTTATCGCCTTTTTGTAATTGGCGGACTTAACAGCCTTTACGCCATTATCGTAATTGTCGGCCTTAGGTTGAGTGGACGAGCTGGAGGAGCCCGCAGCCATTGCCGTAGATATCAGAACGAAACTCATCACCACAGCCATTACATACTTAATCAACATGGTTTCTCTCTCCCGGGATCCCGATTGTGGGCGGTATGTTCATACTGGCCAACCCCCCGCAATCCCATTAGTCATTATCATTAATTATGCCACGATCGGCATTCAACCATCCTGCGTTTGGGCCCTTATCTCGATCGCATATAACCCACAAGGGACCGGTTCCTGACATGGCAGTATTGGGTCACTCATTGGACTTTGACAAAGCTGATGCGTTCCAAAATAATTATATACTACACTGTTGTATATAACAGTTTAGTATACTACACTGGCGTTATGCAAACTTTAACAGCCATTCAGCAAGCGGTTTATGACTATACGCGACAAGCTCTGAGCGAGGGTTTACCTTTCCCATCCTTGCGTGATATCGCCGCGCATTTTGGTTTTAAACATACTACCGCGCGCTTTCACCTGAAGGCATTGGAAAAGAAAGGTTTTATCAGGCAGCGATCACAGCGTGTGTCCGATTACCTGCTTGCCAGTGAAGCGCTGGAGCGCCCCCGGGAATTCCGGCTTGCCGCGCGAATACCTGCCGGTGCGCCTTCGCCGGTGTTTGATGAAGCCAGCGAAACTTTTTCGGTGGATCATGATTTTTTCGGTGGTGGCGATATTCAGGCGATTCGGGTCGCAGGGGAAAGCATGTCGGGTGATTCGATTGCCGATGGTGATATCGCGATGATCAAATTACAGTCCGAAGCCAATAAGGGCGACATTCTGGCGGTGCGTATCGAAGATGAAATCACCCTGAAACGCATTAAACTGGTGGGTGATCGATGTCAGTTAATCCCTTCGAACCCTGAATTTTCTATACGCGAAGTACCGGCACAGCATTTGCAAATTATTGGCAAGCTAGTCGGTGTCATCCGCAAAACTTAGCAGCTCGCTAGCAGACTGTTGTGTAAATCATGGCCTCAATCCCTGCGCAATTTGCCGATTCATCTCTCTCCGGGCATCTGGTATCGGCACGATTATTAAACCCGCTAGCGTCGCGCGAGGATCAATTGCTGCGCTCGGGTATCGAATCTCTCGACCGGCATTTTGCTGCGATCAAGCCAGGTGACCTAATCGAATGGGGCATACCGCCGGGATTGAATGGGCGGCTCATTCCGCTGCAATTTTTTAAGCATAGTATACCGGCCAGCATCTGGATTTATCATCATCACGGCCTCGGGGTTTTTGCTGCGAGCTGGGTGAGTCATGGCATCGATCTGCAGCGCCTGTTTTTTATCCGCTCGGCAAAACCGGTCAGGGAGCTGCGCCCGTTGTTTCTGGAGGATACCTTTAAACGCATCATCATCGATTCACCGAAAAGTTTTTCCAGCGGTGATATTGCGTTTGTTAGCCAACAGGCGCGCAAGCATCGGCAAATTGTATTTTTGATCCGCCACTATTTTCTCAGTCAAAAGCAGGGTAATCCGCACGCTAGTTTGCGCATCAACACCTGGCAAAATGACAATAGTGAATTCTCATTGCAGGTGATCAAAGGGCCTGCCACAGGTAAGTTGCGCATACCATCAGGTGAAGTGTATGCCAATGGCGCGTAACTCTAGTCAGGTTATTCGGCTCGATCAGTTGTCCGTGCAGGATAAATTTCCCGCCTATGTGGCGATTTATGCGAATCAGTTAAATGACAACCCATTCGTATTGTCACCCACGGTGATGCGCTGGTCAGAGCAAATATTAATCTGCCGGGTTGACCATTGTGAGCAGTTCTGGCTGACGCAGCAGCAAAAATCTGCCTGTGATCTGGAGCAGCTGTTTGCGCGCTTACTCACACATCATTTCGGTAGCACCTATATCGCAGTATTTGCCAATCATCCCTGGCAGTGTCTGGTTTACCTGGCTTATCAAACACAGCAGCAATCGCAAGGGGTTTATTTTTTACAGAGCCGCTTGAATCGCAATATTTTCAAATCGCTCGATTGGGAATTCTGGTTTGCACCCCAGGAGGCCCTGACGACGCATTTCGAATCGGCCGGGACAAAACGTTTTAAAGCCGAATCTTTTCGAGCCAAGCAGGCGCAATTTAAACGCTTTATCGCCCGCATTGGGCTTGCCGGGCCCTTTGCACTGAAGCAGGCCGACCATCACGCCATTACACGGCGTTTTGAAGGTTGGCTGGGTAAGGTCTGGCGCTGGACTTTCGATCACTCATCCGATTTGCTGGGTTTCCCCTGGATCGCACTCGATCAACCGGCGAGGCCGGCAGTGGGTCGGGATATGGAATATCCGCTTAACCAGTGGAGCACTATCGAAGTTTTGCTGCGCGAGGATTTCGAGCGTCTGTGCGATCAATTTGAGCGTGATGACAGCGAGCATATCAACCGCATGCTCTGGCAGATTACGCTGTTTAATTACCAGGTCATAGATGTCGAATTGTCATTCAGGCATCCCTATTCCCTGCATCGTGAGGCACCCGAATTTAAAACCGCGTTGTATCAGGCCTGGTATGTGTACGATGACCTGATGCGCAAACTCCGGCTTCGCGACAAGGATCTGGACTTACCCGAGTCGATGCCGTTTGTGCGCTGGAAAATCGAAGTCTGCGAGCGTATTTATTTGCCGCCGGTGTTGTGGGATTTATTCGGCAATGATGCCGCCAAAGTGAATATGCAGAACTTACACGATTTGCAAAACAAGCTGTCGATACCGATTGAATCTTATCGCAGTCAGGCTAATTTTTACCCGGAAGAATCGTTTGCGGCTATACCGATTGGTGGTGTTGCAGAGAACATATTCGACGACTATCAGTGGTCTGCCTGCTCAACTTATCGCCCACTCTTTTATTATCAACAGCAGTCTGAAATCGAAGCGCCGGCCGCCAGGCAGCGACTTTTCCTCGAACGTTGCGCTAGCCAGTGGTGGTTACACGCAGCGCCGGAACAGCAGACCAGGGATTACTTTTTACTTAAAGACAGGCAAGGCAGGGCGAGTTGGGTGTACCGTGATTATGATGGGCGATGGTATCGGCATGGTGAGTATTTTTAAACTCCTTTTCTTTCGATGAATCTGTCATTCCTGCGAAAGCAGGAATCTAGTAATGGTAGTTCGTTTCAAGGTTCCTGCTTTCGCAGGAATGACGGGGTTCCTTAATTATATTTTGACTGGTTTTTGAAACGGCTAATCATGCAAATAGAGAAAAATTATTTTGCTGGTTTCAACGAATGGTTGTGCAAGACTAACTTCAGTTTTTTGCAGGGTGCATCACACCCGGTCGACCTGATCACGCGTGCGAATAAACTCGGCTACAGCTCACTCTGTATTAACGATTTTGATGGTGCTTATGGACTCGCACGTTGCTACCGTGAACTCGACTATCTGAAAAAACAGGGTCAGCATCAAGGTCTAAAGTTGAATTATGGTGCCGAAATTCATTTCCAGCAGGATCATGATTTACCGGTATTGTTGCAGGATACCCTGGTGCTGGTAGCGCGAAATCAGGCTGGTTATACCAACCTCAACAAACTTCTGAGTTATGCGCATCGCGAAGGTAAAGATGGGGCACATATACCGCTCGAATATTTACTCAATAGTGATGTGTCCGGGTTGTTTGCGGTTCAACCGATGCGTGGCAATATCCGTAGTCAAAATCCTGTGTTGAATTACGCAGAACTGCAGACCCTGTTTGCGGGCGATTTTTATCTCGCCATTAGCCGTCATCTTCATCCTGCGGAAGACCGCTGGATTAAATCGAGCCTGGCGCTGGCGAAGCGGCACCGAATTGAAATCCTGTTGAGTCAGGATGCCTTTTTCCACGATCGCGCACAAAAATGTATCAGCGATTTATTGCAGGCGATCCGTAACAATGTGGTTTTTGATGATTGCAAACAGCATTTGTTTCCAAACAGCGAACGCTGTTTGCACGATGCCTGCGAATTGCACCGACTGTTTGCACGCATACCCGGTTACCAGCGTGCTTTGGCATTATCAGCGGAGTTAAATCGCTCCTGTATATTTGGCCTTGAGCAGCTGAGTTATCACTATCCGAAGAAAATGATTCCGGGCCAGCACACTGCGCAGTCCTACCTGTCTGAACTGGCTTACCAGGGTGTGCAGGATCGTTTCGAGCAGCATCCCCCGCAGAAGATACTGGATCAAATTGCGCATGAGCTGGTGTTGATCGAGCGACTCAATTTTGCCGATTATTTTCTCACCGTGTGGGATATCGTGCGCTGGGCCAGGCAGCAGCAGATACTCTGCCAGGGCCGGGGTTCGGCGGCGAACTCGACGGTGTGTTATGTGCTCGGCATTACCTCGGTTAACCCCGCTCAATTCAATCTGCTGTTCGAGCGTTTTGTCAGTATGGAGCGCGGCGACCCACCCGATATCGATGTCGACTTCGAGCACGAGCGGCGCGAAGAGGTGATTCAATACATCTACGCCTGTTATGGACGCGAACGGGCGGCGATGGTCGCCAATGTGGTGACATTCCGTGGTAAGGGCGCGCTGCGTGCAGTGGGCAAGGTCCTGGGAGCCAGCGAAGTCCTGTTGAGTCAAATGTCGAAGATCGCGAGCAGTCGGTATTACCGTGGCGCCGGCACCGAAAATATCGTCGAGGCGGTAAAAAACGATTACGAGCAGCAAAACCCGAAGGGTAAAAAAATAAGCTGGAAGTTGTGGATGCAATTAAGCGATAAGCTGCATGGCTTCCCGCGGCATCTGGGCATCCATTCGGGTGGTTTCATGCTCGCCGATAAGCCGCTCGATTGCCTGTTACCGCAGGAACCGGCAACGATGCCAGGGCGCAGCGTGATTCAATGGTGCAAGGAAGATATCGAGGCGTTGGGTTTTTTCAAGATCGATATATTGAGTCTTGGCATGTTGAGCGCGATCCGAAAATGCTTTGACTACGTAGAGTTGTATTACCATCGAACACTGAGCCTGCACGGCATCCCGGATGACGATAAGCCGACTTATCAAATGATTCAGAAGGCCGATACGGTCGGCACTTTTCAAATCGAGTCGCGGGCGCAGATGTCGATGCTGCCACGGCTCAAACCCGCGTGTTTTTATGACCTGGTGATCGAGGTGGCGATCATCCGCCCCGGTCCGATACAGGGCAAGGTGATCCACCCCTACCTGGCACGACGCGAGGGACTCGAGCCGGTGACTTATGCGGATGAGCGATTACGGCCGATACTCTCTCGCACGCTTGGCATTGCCATATTCCAGGAACAGGCGATGCGCATCGCCATCGCGGTGGGTAATTTTACCCCGGGAGAGGCGAATGAATTACGCAAGAAAATTGGCGCATGGGGTATCAAGGACTTCAATCGTGATCTGCTGCCACTATTACAAAAACTTGAAACCGGTATGCGGCAAAACGGTATCAAGCCCGAATTTGCCGAGCAGATACTCGGGCAGATGAGAGGCTTTGCCGAGTACGGTTTTCCAGAATCGCACGCGGTTTCATTTTCACTGATTGCCTACGCCTCCTGTTACCTGAAGTGCCATTATCCGGCGGCATTTTATACATCGGTATTGAATTCGCAGCCGATGGGGTTTTATTCACCGCATGCATTGCTACAGAGTGCAAAACGCGAAGGGGTGACCCTGTTGCCGCTGTCATTGAATCATTCGAACTGGGACCACAGGCTCGAAAAACCGGTGGGTAAGCAGGACTATGCCATCCGCCTGGGATTTCGACTGGTGAATGGTTTGCCCCAGGCCAGCGTCGAGGCGCTCCTGCAAGTGCGGTCCCGGCTCGGGCGCTGGGACAGTTTTGAACATTTTGTCAGCACCAGCCCGTTGCCACGCGATGATTTGACTGCGCTGGCGACCAGCGATGTGTTTAACGAACTAGGCTGCGATCGCTCCGATGCGATCTGGAAAACCGAGGCCGCACCTTTTCAACCAATGCTGGATGATCAGGAAGCATCTATCGACTGGAAAACGGAGCAGTCGCTGGAGCGGATTCAGAAAGATTTTAAAGCCTTTAAAACCAGCCTGGCCGATCACCCGGTTGCGGTGATCAAACAGCTGCAATGGCCATTTAAGGTAGCTTTGAAAAAATTTACCTTGTCGTGTGATTTAAATGCTTTAGAGGCCGATACGGATGTATTTGTATTTGGCATGGTGCTGGTTAAACAGTCTCCCGGCTCGGCCAAAGGCATGGTGTTTGTTACCCTCGAAGACGAGAAGGGTTTTTTCAACCTGGCATTTACGCCGCAGGTTTATACCAGGTTTTACCGCGTCATCGACCATCAGCCTTATCTTTGCATCGTCGGCAAACTACAACGTGTGAACGAATCGCATTCGATTCTGGTAAAACGCGTGTTCGATGCACAAACCAGTGCCAGCCTGCTGCCGATGCGCAAGCGCCACCAGAAGGCCGAAGAGCAAACCGCGACCCCGGTAGAGTTGGTCAAACCACGCGCGTTCCGTTAAAGACGTCTCCCCTGGTCTTCGATAAATATTGTTGGCCGAATAAATTCGGCCCTACCACCTACCGATTTGTTTTGCCAACATCCTTCAGACAAAAACAATAAACGGTAATAGTGATTCTCCGATATTCCAGACATATCTA
>CBDUSZ010000094.1:0-11823 GCA_965370015.1 uncultured bacterium
TCGATGAGAGTCGGTAACCATCCAGTGTTCCGCAAACGTGCAACAGTTTTAACGTCTCCAAAAATGCTGGAATGGAATGTGCCTGGCCAAACCCATTGCGCGCCAGGAACGCTTCGGCAGCTGCCTGTGATCCTGCCAGCGAAGCCGTATGGGACAGGGTGAACATCTGTGCCTGTTCGCTTTTGCCGGCCTTTATTACCACCACCGGCTTGCCGAGTGCGCGCGACTTTTGTGCCAGTGCTTCCATCCCCGAAATCGAGTCAAAACCTTCGATATAAAGGCCGAGTGTGGTAACGCGGGAATCGTCGAGTATGGTCAACGCTAACTCCGACATGCCAACCTGGGCCTGATTACCAACGGTTAGAACATAGGCCAGTGGCAGTCCACGGCGCTGCATGGTGAAGTTAATTGCGATATTGGAAGATTGCGTAATAATTGCGACCCCGGTTTGGCCGGCAGGGAGTCGCCGACCGCCCTGTTGATCGGGCCATAACAGGGCGCCGTCGGCATAGTTGATCAAACCGTAACAGTTGGGGCCGATGACCGGCATATTGCCAGCCGCTTCGATTAGGGCGGTCTGTAACTCACCACCGGTTTCGTCAGCTTCCAGAAAGCCCGAGGCGTAACAAATTGCGCCGCCGGCATTTATCGCTCGCAGTGATTTCACCACTTCCACAGTCAGGTGTCGATTGACACCGATAAACGTCGCATCCGGGCTACCGGGTAAATCTTCCACCGAGGCAAATGCGGGTATTCCACCGACTTCAGTTTTAGTCGGATGAACCGGCCAGATATCACCATTAAATCCCATTAACTGGCATTGCTCGACGACCCGGGCAGCCTGTAATCCGCCGATGGCCGCAATCGATTTCGGTCGCAGTAGCCGTTCGAGACCAGACATTAGAAGGCCTTAACCACCTAACGGGCGAAGCAGTTCACGCGATATAATATGCCGCTGAATTTCAGAAGTGCCGTCCCAGATGCGCTCGACGCGTGCGTCACGCCAGAAGCGTTCCAGCGGCATTTCATCCATCAAGCCCATGCCGCCAAATATCTGAATAGCCTCGTCGGTGACACGAGCCAGCATTTCGGTGGCGTAGAGCTTGGCGCTGGCGATTTCGCGATTGGCGTCCATGCCCTCGTCGAGACGCCAGGCCGCAGATAGCGTGAGCCAGTCGGCGGCGTCGATTTCGGTAATCATGTCGGCGAGTTTGAACGATACGCCCTGGAATTTTCCAATTTGTTGGCCGAATTGTTTGCGCTCGACCGTATAGGGCAGGGCGAGTTCAAAGGCCCGCCGAGCACGTCCAACACTGGTCGCGGCGACGGTCAGGCGGGTGGCATAGAGCCAGTCGTTGGCAATATCAAAGCCACGGTGTAATTCGCCCAGGATTTGCGAAGCGGGTAGACGACAGTTATCGAAATTAAGGATACAATTTTTATAACCGCGGTGACTGACCGAGTTGTAACCAGGCCGAATTTCGAAACCGGGGGTACCGCGATCGACCAGAAAGCAGGTGATTTTCTTACGCGGTCCACGCGCTGACTCTTCCTCGCCGGTGGCAATAAATACAATAATGAAGTCGGCGATATCAGCATGACTAATGAAATGCTTGCTACCGTTCACCACCCAGTCGCCGCCGTCGAGTTTGGCGTTGCATTTCATCCCGCGCACGTCAGAGCCAGCGGCCGGTTCGGTCATTGCCAGTGCGTCAAATTTCTCGCCTTTTACCGCGGGGATTAAATATTTTTCCTGCTGTTCCTTATTGCAGGCCATGAGGATACCCGAAGGTCGACCAAAGAATACTGTGAGCCCGTTTGACCCACGTCCGAGCTCGCGCTCCAGCAGGGTGAAGTCCAGGTGCCCCAATCCGCCACCGCCAAATTCCTCGGCGATATTGGCGGCAAAATAACCAGCTTCGAGGCATTTATCGCGTATCTCGTGGCCTAGTTCTAATGGAACCTCGCCGCTTTTATCTACTTCGGCTTCGTGCGGATAGATTTCTTTTTCGACAAACTCTCGCACCGTGTCGACGATCATTTGCTGTTCAAAACTTAAACCGAAGTTCATATTGATTCTCCCAATTATTCGTCGTTGGCTGCCTGGAGAAGCTGTTGCTCATACTTCGCCAGAGTTTTCCCAGCACCCCAGTTGTTGCCCTTTAGTGCCTGCAGAATTGCGATTAGATTGTCATCTCGGATAGTTTCCAGATCACGGGGTGACAGACCATTAGCCTGGGTTTCACATTGGTCTCCAACTTCGTTAACAAATTCTTCGGTTAATTCCGGTACGTCCATGAGCTTGGTCCAGGGCCACTTGAGGCAGGGGCCGAACATTTCTAGCATGGCCCGCATGCCGCCTTCTCCACCAGCCAGGTGGAAAGTCTGCATGGTGCCCATTTGTGCCCATCTAAGCCCGGGGCCATAGGCGATAGCAGCATCGATTTCCTCAGCAGTGGCGACCTTGTCATGTAGCAACCATAGAGCCTCGCGCCAAAGAGCTTCCTGCAAACGATCTGAGATAAAGCCTTCTATCTCTACCCGGCAGTGCAACGGGTGCATACCAATTTCAGCGTAAAAGGACTTTGCCCAGGCAATGTATTTTGAATCAGTTTTTTCCCCGGCTACCAGTTCGACCAAGGGCAGCATGTAAACCGGGTTGAATGGGTGGGCAACCATTAGTCGTTCTGGATGCTGCATTTCGCTCTGCAACTCGGTTGGCATGATCCCCGACGTGGAAGAAGTGATAACTGCATCTGATGCGGCAGTGGTTTCGATTTCTGCATAGACTGCACGTTTAATATCCGGTCTTTCAGGAACCGACTCGATGATCAATTGTGCGTTGCAGGCGGCTGCAGCAGCTGTATCAACCCAGCTAATGGATCCCTTTTGTGGGCGGGGTGCGGCGGTGAGCTTTGCGAAAGCACGCTCAGCATTTGCAAGAACAGCATCGAATTTGTCTTTTGCGTCTGCAGCCGGGTCAAAAACTGTCACATCGATACCGTTTTCAATCAGGCGTGCCGCCCAACCACCGCCAATGACGCCGCCGCCGATGATTGCGGCCTGTTTAATTACTGACATATCAGACCTCGTTTATATATTTTGTGGTGCGCGTTTTACCAGTTGCAATTTTTCGCGTACTTCGGCCGGTGTCATCAACGTCGCACCCATGTTAGTAACGATAGTCGCTGCTTTTTCTACCAGCTGCGCGTTGGTCGCGAGCTTGCCTTTTTCCAGCCAGAGGTTGTCTTCCAGGCCGACGCGAACATTGCCGCCTGCCAGTATTGCAGCCGCCGTAAATGGCATTTCATTGCGGCCGATAGAAAATGCAGAAAAAGTCCAGTTAGATGGGGTATTGTTGACCATCGCCATGAAAGTATTGAGATCATCCGGAGCGCCCCAGGGAATACCCATACACATCTGGATCATCACCGGATCTTCAATAATACCCTCGTCGACAAGTTGTCTGGCGAACCACAGGTGCCCTGTTTCAAATACTTCGATTTCCGGTCGCACCCCGAGGGCGGTCATCATTTGACCCATCGCGCGTAACATGCCGGGCGTATTCGTCATCACGTAGTCAGCCTCGGCGAAGTTCATCGTGCCACAATCGAGCGTGCAGATTTCTGGCAGGCACTCTTTCACATGCGCTACACGCTCGCTTGCGCCAGCCATATCGGTGCTAGCCTGGTTAAGCGGTAACGGAGCTTCCGGGTCACCAAATACCATGTCGCCGCCCATGCCAGCGGTGAGATTAACTACCACATCGGTATCCGAATCGCGAATACGCTCGACCACTTCGCGAAACAAATCAGTACGTCGATTGGGTACACCAGTCTCAGGATCACGCACATGGCAATGCACGATTGCCGCACCAGCCTTCGCCGCGTCGATCGCACTATTGGCAATTTGCTCGGGTGAACGTGGCACATGGGGCGACCGATCCTGAGAGCCCCCAGAGCCGGTGACTGCACAGGTGATAAACGGATTTAAATTGGGTGTTAAGGGCATGACCAGCCTCCTTCGAATTAAACCTACAAATATCATCACAGTTTTACTGCGACGACCCTATGCCGCGCCCTGTCTGGTTTTCACTCGGTCAGAGTGCTCGTCAGAGCTTCGACTATGCCTGCGCGCTCTTCAGTCGCGAAAACCAGACAGAACCCAACCTATCGCCATCTCGCTACAAACTGTGGTGATATCTGCAGGTGTGGCAATCATGTCACGGAATATTCAGGTATGATTGTGTTATTACGCAAAAAATTTACCAATTTACGAAATGACGATTTTTGCCTCTAGTGATCAAACTTTGAACGTTACCCTACTGGTCATACCTGAGTCGTCGATGATGTCACTCGCCTCGACACTGGATTCGATGCGGGCCGCAAATCGCATTGCGAGTCGAGAGTTGTTCCGCTGGCAGATTGTGACTCTGGACGGCGAACCGGCGGACCTCACCTGCAATATACCAATTGCAGCGGATAGTAAGCTCGATGATCAGGCAAGCGGGGATGCATTGTTTGTAATCGCAGGGTTTAATCACCAGAAACATGTGGGTAAGCCAGGGTTGAAGCTGATCAATCAGGTTAGCCGTCGCTTCGATACCGTGGGTGGCATCGAAGCGGGTAGCTGGCTGCTCGCAGGTTGTGGGTTGCTCAACCACAAGGCAGCGACTACCCACTGGGAAGACCGGGAAGAGTTCTCGATGAAATTTCCCCGTGTACAACTCAAGACGGACAGGTTTGTGATTGATGGTGCGGTGTTTACCACTGGCGGTGCATCGCCAACTTTCGATTTTATGTTGTACTTGATCCGCATGCGCTATGGTTTTCCGCTCGCGCTCGAGGTCTCGAGTGCGTTTATTTACGACAGCTCTCACAGTGCTTCCGATACGCAACCGATGGTATCGCTGGGTTCGCTCGAAAGCCGTGAGCCGCGCGTGGCCGCGGCGATCCATCTGATGGGACAAAATATAGACGAAACCATCGCGATCACCGAGATAGCTGTACAATTGAAACTCTCGGTGAGAATGCTTGAGTATTTGTTTGCGCAAACGCTCGGTGTGTCGCCCGGTGCCTATTATCGTCGCCTGCGCTTGCAGACGGCGCGCCGATTAGTAGTCGATACGCGATTGCGTATGCAGGAAATTGCGATCCGAACCGGGTTTAATTCACTACCGTCTTTTTCACGCATGTTTAAAAGTTACTATCAGCAGTCGCCGGTTGAGTGTCGGCGGCAAGCCGCTTAGGGTAATTATAATTTAACCATGAAAACAAAAAAATATGCTGAGATCTATCGCTGGCTACCAGGAGTTGAGATGAGACATTCAAAACCCGTCGATCTGCGAAAATCAATCGATACTAACTATATTGATTATTGCGGCTGTATGACTTGAACTGGTTTCATCGTTTGCCCGATAACCTGAAGGGTATCGTATTACTGATGCTGGCCTCGGTTGCGTTTTCGCTGATGGCCTTGCTGATCAAGCTGCTGGGGCAGCGCTTGCATATCACGCAGATATTGCTGGTGCGTCAAATTGGCATGGTTATCCTGGTAGCACCGGCGATACTGCGAAACTTCCCCGGTTCGCTGCGCACTGCGCGTCCCGGCTTGCAGCTGATCCGCGTGTTTTGCGCGCTGGTGGCGATGCTCTTCGGATTTACCGCAGTCATTCATCTGCCATTAGCCGATGCCACCGCAATCTTCTTCGCCAAAAGTTTTTTCGTCACAGTTTTCGCGGTGTTCATTCTCGCTGAAACCGTCGGCGTGTACCGCTGGGGCGCGGTACTGATCGGTTTCGTCGGCGTGTTGATCATGCTGCAACCCGGCACCGATAATTTTTCTATTTACGGCCTGGCTTCGCTGGTGGGTGCGGCGGGTGCCGCTGCCGTGATGATATTACTCCGTTTGCTGTCGCGCAGCGATAGTGCGGTTACGATTATGACCTATGGATCGATGGGCGTCGGGTTGGTCATGATATTACCCGGGATATATTTCTGGCAGCAACCGACTGCATCGGAATGGCTCCTTCTAGCCGCGGTAGCGGTGGTTTCCTACTTCGGCCAGCGTTGCAATATCTTTGCCTATAAACACGGGGAAGCGTCGCTACTGGCATCGCTGGATTATGTGCGCCTGCTATGGGCGACGTTGTTTGGTTACCTGGTTTTCGGCCACCTGCCGGGAGTTCCAACCTGGATCGGCGCGTCGATCGTCATCGTGGCGGCGATTTTCACGATTTATCGCGAGATGCGGCGCAAACACGGGTTGACCTCTGCCGCGAGTGGGGACGTAGGGAATTGAAACCGGCTCTCAATGATATTAGGGACTTTCTTTTTTTGGCGCAATCATAAAGGTTAATGTCCCCTTATTCCGAGTGACTACAAGCGTCTGTAAAATGGGAATCAAAAAGGGCCACCGTTTCCGGTGGCCCTTCGAGTTACCTGGGAGACAGACTATCAAGGGCATCGGTTCATCCGAGCCTGGCCAAAAGCCTGTAGGTCTTTCAGCCTTCTTTTAAACCTCGGTATCTCCAAACGTTTTGACACCTTTCTCCAATATCTCTGTAGACACTAGATCACCCCCTTTATGTTGTTACGGATAGCGTGGAGCATGCCACAGATTTCGGATCTGTCAATGTTGTGATATCCGGCGGCAGCAAACGCAGGTAAAACCAGGACAGATTTATTTATTTGAATTCACTACGGCGGCGCTTGCCTGCGGCTGAAACGCCGCCAGCCGTCCGTCTTCGAACCAGCCGAAATATTCGCCGAGCTCGATGGTTCTCGGCCCGAAAGGACCGGGATTGGTCAGCTGTGCCAGCTCGAGCGCCTGGGCCGCATGCTGTGGGCCGAGCCTGATCGCGTCGGGAAACTCGTCGGCTTCGGGCATGGCTTCCTCCCAGACCATCCTGAACAGGGATTTTTCGTCATGAATGCGCCAGCCCGCAGGCGTTTCGCCTGTCCAGTCCGGGCGCGCGGGATCGGCAAACCCGACGATGGGCGAAAAGCCGGCGGCGTACCGCCGCGCATCCTTCGTGCCGGAGGCGTACACGGCATGCGGGCCGGTGAGGGCGAACCAGGTGATGTTGTCGAGTAATTGATTCATTGTCTAGTGCATGCGAATTCCTACATTGGGAGGCAGCGATAATTAAGGGAATCGGCGCCCCGTGCTAATCGCTCAAGTTTCGCACGGGCATTAACATTATTAGGTGTCAGAGAGGAATTTTCTCTAATATTAGAAACAATTGCTCTCTGACACCTATTTCCGCACTTCCTCCCGAGTTTGGCCTTTGTGCTTTCGTTTCACTTCTTGCCTAATGGGTGACCCCGTGAATCCTTTGCAATTCTCTGACTGGCAGTCATAAATGATCGTTTGAATGCTAATTGATTCGTATAGGATTGTGCTTATACTCCAAGTACTCAGGGGAAGAGGACATGAAGCCTATGTGGATAACAGATATTTTACAGAAACTTGTGCCACCTATTGCGGCTGAGAATGAGCAACAGAGCCTCCTTAATATTAATCGACTGCAATCCGTCCAGGTGGGATTATTCAAACACGGCAAAATTGAACCGAATCTAATAATCCGTCATGGCGAAGCCTCTTTCGTCGATTTATTGTGTGAATTAAAAGTTGAGTTAGACGCGTTACTCGCGACAGTTTCAGCCTCGCCGTTGCAGGTCGGTATTGCGAAGACCAGCGCACAGCTCGAGAATGTGATGAGCCAGGACATTCCTTTTTCACAGGCACGGGAACTCGACTCGAGTTTAATCGATTTGCTGCACCTCGGTCGTGAACAGGTAAGAAGTACACGTAAGCGGCGTTCATATGTGCGCAACCTGATGTTGATTATCTCTGTGATTCCTTTGTTCGGATATGGTGTTCATTGGTCGATTGCCAATTATTATCAGCAGGCCCTGTTGGACGAGGTTGATTTTATTTACCCGGAGAGCGCTTATCAGTATCAGGATGGCATATACCAGTTGCGTCCATTGGTATTTAATGAGGCTTTAGAGAATTTCAGCGGTTTTTTCTTTGATGATCTGGATTACATGACCGGCAATCCATTGCCATTGGCCTATGATCCGAAAAAAGCTGATAAATGGGGTGCCCAGATTGATCCGGAATCTGATATTGCCAATGCGCTTGAATTGGGGTTAGCAGGTGCTCGCGAATTAAACAACTTCAATCTCGTAATGTTCCGGGTCTTTATTCGCAACATTCGTGAGCGAAATATTGTCAATCACCTGAGTGTCGAAGTCGAAAGGATCGGCGAGAATCAATTCCCCTGGGATCGGGTTGATATTAATACCAGTCTCGAATTTAGTATCGACCATAGTCCGTTCGGAGAATCCAAACTGGAAGTGATTATTGAAACCAGAAAAGCGCCCGTGCTTGCACTGGATCTTTCCATCACCCTTGATTCGAATGACCCGGAACTCAAAACTGAATACTCACATTCGGTGGATCTGGTGACTGACAGAGAATGGTTATATCCCGATTTTGGTCCGCAACTGGTAGTTTATGATGAGAATTCCATATTGCTTTATATAGCGCCCGAGCGCGTGAAGGAGATTAACCTGGACCCAGATTTGCGCAGAACACAAGATCAGATGACATCTGATTTGTCGGGGAGTCCGGATATCGATAAATATCTACAGGAGTTTCCTTATATATTCGGTGAATGCCCGGATGGCGGTATAGCTATCTTCACCAAACCCGCGCGCCTGCAATCATTACTTGGACTTTATCGGGTGGATGCGTTGAATATCCTTTATAACTACGAACTGCTCAACGGCAGTCGGGTATCGGGAGAGAAACGACTGCCTTTGACAGAAACCGCTCTGATCCTGAAAACGGGTATTGAAGCCGGCTTTCCAAGAACATTTGAATGCATTGGTGAAATAGCGTTCGAGTTATCAGGATTGCTAGAACTAGAGACGGCAGCAGGAGCGGGAGGAGGCTGGGCTAATTTGCTAGACAGTTTTGCCCTGACCTTAATGGACAACTCCAAACAGGTATCACCGGTAATAGTTGCGGAGGAAACCATTTTGTTTGATTTTCAGACGACAAAACAGAAAATGCAAAAAACCAGCAGTAAGATTCACATACTCAACGACGGTGAATACATTCTGTTCAATTTGGCTGGTACCAATTTCCAGGGCGGCGACTATCGGTTTAAATTCTCTTTTGACGATGAGCAAGTTGGCGAAATTACGGTAAACTTGCTCTGGCCGCAGACAACACGGTTTAAACCTGGCGATGAAAAGTACTTTCGGCCAGCTTCCCCTACGAATTAAAACAACCAATATCCAGCGGAGTAACAACACGCCCTGAGGTGGGCAGCAACCGTGAATCAGTGATTCGCTGCAAACTGTAGCAGAGGTGAACCGCGATGCTTACACGTTGTATAATCACGGTTACCCAACAATCACCAGTTAAAGCGACATAATATGAAACTACTTGTCAGGAATCTCGCACGTAGCACGAGTGAAGATGAACTTCGCGCAAAGTTTGAAGCATTTGGTGCGGTGCAATCCTGCGCTCTGATCACCGATAAAGTCAGTGGATTATCGAAAGGTTTCGGGTTTGTTGAGATGCCCAAACAGGGCGACGCTAAAGCGGCAATGAAATCACTCAATGGTAGTGAGCTTGATGGCCAGAAAATCCGTGTTAAAAAGCAGGAACCGAAATCACCCGCAGACGATGCTGGTCCGGTGACACGGGATGCCTAAAGAGCCGCCAACCGACCCACTGCATGGTGTAACCCTGAAGACAGTCGTCACCGAGTTAGTGACACAATATGGCTGGCAGGAATTAGGCGAGCGTATAGCGATTAACTGTTTTACCACCAATCCGAGCATCACTTCGAGTCTAAAATTTTTACGCAAGACACCCTGGGCAAGGGAAAAAGTGGAGAAGCTTTTTATTAGTATGAAACGAGTCGGGAAAACGGATGAAAAGTAGCGTTCTGAATGCGCTTACCTGAAGAACTCCCTCCAATTCCCCTTTTATTACCATATTAGAAACAATTGCTCTCTGATACCTATTTTCATCTCGCCATACCGTGTTGATTTGCGTTGATATATGCTTCCTGGCGACCCTCCCTCTAATGGCATAAATGAACTCCGCGTAAGATATCTGTGCAGGAATCTACAGACTCTTTATACTTGCAGCCCTGAATATGCGTAGTGAAAATTAGTTTGGTTTGATTCCATTCCAGATCAGGCGAAATGCCTGTTAATCCTCCCATCAGAAAAGATACAGTGATCATGATGCAGGGACTTTGAGAATCATTTCCACCCCTTAATTAAACATCACGATATCGGGATGTTGTCGCGCAACAGACTGTAGGCAACCCGATAATGCATTGAATTTATTATCTAACAGGCCGTAAATCATGGCGAAGATTTTTCAAAAAGGCCCTGCGTTGAAGCAGGCTGAGCATAGAAAAACGAACTTTGAAGACAAAAACATCTTTCGCCTGGGTACCAGGAAGGCACCGGCACAAATTAGTGTTCAAACCCAGGAGCGTGAACAAGAGCTGGCAGCCGTTTTTGCAAAAAATGGCTGGGCCTGTGTTATTGAGTTGAATTCTGAGCAGGATGAAAATATCCGTGATCTGGAGGAGCTGCAAAAAAAACAGGTCAGAGCCGTGAGCACCAAAAAGGCCAATCGTAATGATCCCTGCCCCTGTGGGAGTGGCAGGAAATACAAGAGGTGTTGCGGGGCGTAATGTGTGTTATTCGACGCGCCTGGCACTTGTGTTGTGGTGATTTTTTCGCCACCCGGTAATTTGCTAGGTAATGGAATATCGACCCATTAATAGTAAATAACGTTAGCAGGCCAAATTACGAAGTAGAAGCCAGCCCTTTCTGAACAGCTTCTCTCTCCTGAATAGCCTTCGCCCAGCGCAACACATGCCTATACGAAGCAGTATCTAAAAATTCAGCTGCATCATAAATCTCACCCATCGCTAGCCGTCCGTACCAGGGCCATATTGCAATATCCGCAATCGAGTAGCCGCTGGCACACATATAGTCACGCTCAGCCAAATGACGATCCAGTACATCTAATTGGCGTTTGCTTTCCATCGCATAGCGATCAATCGGGTATTTCATCGGGTAAGGTGCATAGCTGTAGAAATGTCCGAAGCCACCGCCGAGGAATGATGCACTGCTTTCCTGCCAGAACAACCAGGACAGGCATTCCGTGCGGCCCACAACATCTTCCGGAAGCAAGGCACCATATTTCTCTGCTAAATAATGCAGAATAGCGCAGGACTCAAATACAGATAGAGCGGGTGATATAGACTTATCTAATAGTACGGGGATTTTCGAATTCGGATTGAGTTTCACGAAGTCCGAACCGAATTGCTCGCCTTCTCCAATATTGATGATGTGCAGATCGTATGCCGCATCTGATTTACCCAGCGCCAGCAGTTCTTCCAGCATTACCGTAATCTTCACGCCATTGGGTGTGCCCAGCGAGTACAGTTGTAATGGTTTTTCGCCGACTGGCAGGACTTTCTCGTGGGTTGGACCGGCGATCGGTCGGTTGATGCCAGCCCATTTGCCGCCGCTTTCACTGTCCCATGTCCAGACTTTTGGTGGAGTGTAGTCTTTATTGCTCATTTTGTGGCCCTCCGGCTTTGGCGTTTTCATTGGTTAATTATAAGATATGCCTGGAATTCAGGACATCAAAAGACTGAAATGAACATATATCTATATATGGGGGAGGTTCAGTACATCGCAATAATGATGAACAAAGAGACGCAACTATTTTTCCTTCCATTAAAATAATTGCCTCCCGAATGGCACTGCC
>CBDUSZ010000095.1:0-11595 GCA_965370015.1 uncultured bacterium
TGCTCCTGCCTGGCAACTCACGCGGTTCTCGAGTTTCGATATGGACAAAAAAGGCAAATGCAAAGGTTTAAAAAATGGGGTGTATTCGAGCATACTGTTGTAGATACGCGTCATCCACTGGTCGCCGATATCAATACCCAGTTCGACGTGCCACACTCGCGCTGGAATACTGTATCCGCCGAGCAGTTTGAATCTGCCGGGTTGAAAATATTAGTCACCGGGGACGATGGATGCGCGCACCTTTCGACCAGTTCTGATGGTTTTCGTACAGTATTCTTTCAAGGCCATCCTGAATATGACACCGTTTCATTGTTAAAGGAATATAAACGCGATATACACACATATTCGATCGGCGAAACGGTAAATTACCCACCACTTCCAGATAATTACTTTGACCAGTTTGCTGCAGCGCTACTAAGCGAATACCGTATCCGGGTGGAATCATCGATGCAGAACAAAACTGATCTGCCCGAGTTTCCTGAATCACTGATATTGAGTCATTTAAATAATACCTGGCACGATACTGCCTGTGCCGTAGTCGGCAGATGGATGGGCCTGGTATATCAGATAACGCATAAAGATCGGGATAAGCCATTCATGGACGGCATAGATATAAACAATCCACTAGATTTATAATCCAGGGAATCGGCTGCTTATACCGGCAGAAACCTGGGGATATTAGTCGAGTCATTAAAGACAGAATAAAATTAGCTCAGCCAGGCATAATATATTTGTTTTTAAAACCGCTGTGTCAATTTTTCGCGATTCTATTTGTGCATCGTTATAATTTGAGAACCAGATCTCATTTTTGAATTGCGAGAGGCCTATAATTAATTTCGAACCCTCTTAAAAGCTTGTGTGTTAACCCCGTATTTAATATGGGGTTTTTTTTACTCCGGGAAAGTAGATTTTGTGCGGCTAGATGAGACGGACTGTAACTTGACACTGGACCGCTAAAAACCTGTCGCACGATCTCCGGAGCCAGTTTCATGAGCATCGTTGACGCCAGGTTAATAGTTAGTCAGCGAATCGCGGGCATGGCACAATAGACGCAATCCATATGCTCCGAGATGGGACCGAATATTGTGAATCAGGAAAGCGATGAGGAAAAAATACTGGAGGAACTGCAAACGCTACGTGAGAGTGTGAAAACCGTCCAGTTAGCAACTAATGACACCGATGGCAATCCGCAAGCAAGCTATGCACCCTATGTCTGGATAGAGCAGGCCTGCTATCTGTATCTCAGCGAACTGGCCAGGCATACCCGGAATTTAATCAGCAATCCAGCTGTTAGTCTGCTTTTTATCGAGGCCGAGCAGAGCAGTAAAAACCTGTTTGCCAGGCGGCGGATTATATTACGCGGCAAGGCATGCAAGGTCGCCCGTGAATCGCATCAGTTTCAGCGAATAATGGCCGAATTTAAAAACCGCTTTGGCGATTTCATTGATCTCATCGAACCCCTGCAGGACTTCCATCTGTTTCGGATTGACCCTCAAAGCGGACGCTTTATTCGAGGTTTTGCACAGGCTTTTGAATTGACCGGCCCCGGCTTAAACAAGATCGAACACATTGATCGTTAGACCCGTGATTGATATGGCGGGACTTTATTGCCAGTAAGCACGGAAAGATAAGAACTGCCTGAAATATAGAATCTCCATAGATGCGGTGAATGATGCCGGCAGGGCCCTCCTCGTCGATCACAACCGCAACATGACTGTTTGAATGTAGATCTATTCCACAGCCATGTGACGTGCCAGTCTCCTGATCAATTAGCGAGCAGGCAATGAGTGTTAAAATACGGAAGCACTTAGCTCCTTCACTGCGGCAATCATTTCGCCATCGTCGGACAGAGTTTGCGCAACTGCACAGGCACAGGCATCGACCGGATCGACACCGCTGGTAATCAATTTTCCTGCATGTACCAATAAGCGAGTACTGGCGCCTTCGTCAAGCCCTGCACCTTTGAGGTTGCGGGTAAGTTGTGCGAAACGAATTAATTGTCGAGTTTGATTCGCACCGAGACCGGATTCGGTTTGTACGATTTTTTGCTCTAGTTCGTCTGAAGGGTAATCGAATACTAGCGATACAAAGCGTTGGCGAGTGCTTTGCTTGATATCTTTCAACACGCTCTGATAACCGGGATTGTAGGAAATTGCCATGCAAAAGGAATCCGGAGCAACCACCAGTTCACCTGGTTTTTCGATCGGTAAGACACGCCTGTCGTCGGCCAGTGGATGAATTACCACGGTAGTATCTGCTCGCGCCTCAACAATTTCGTCGAGATAACAAATTGCCCCGGCACGAACCGCTGTAGTCAAAGGACCGTCGATCCAGACTGTCCGATTATCTGTTTTCAAATACCGCCCGATCAAATTCGAAGCGGTGAGGTCGTCATGGCAGGAAACCGTGATTAGCGGTAATTTAAGGTGCCAGGCCATGTACTCCATGAAGCGTGTTTTACCACAGCCAGTGGGTCCTTTTAAAGACAGGGCCAATTTATTTTCATATGCCGCTTCGAAAATAGTAATTTCATTGGCGATAGGCTCATAGTAAGGCTCTTCGGTGATATAGTATTCACCGGGTTTAAGAATTGTAGCTGGCATAAAATCCCCATTCACTGTCGACCTCAAACCCTACAAATAAACCTCGTGATTATTAAGCGGCTGAGCTGTTAATAATACTTATCCTAGTATAAATAAGGACTACTGGATTAACCAACTGGATCGGCGTATCTTCGTGTCGCCATATCCGGACGTTTACCAGGGGTGGCGCTTGCAGCAATAATATTGCCAGACTTTAGGTGTTTAACTATGCCGGGGGATTATCAATGAGTGAAGTTGTCGCTACCAACCAGACAATTCTGGTAGTCGGAGCCGGAGTCAGCGGCATCACCGCTGCGGTTGAAGCAGCAGAGGTAGGCAAACAGGTAATACTGGTGGAAAAACGCCCTTATATGGGTGGCCGTGTTACTCAACTCTACAAATATTTTCCCAAGCTTTGTTTCCCTACCTGTGGACTCGAAATCAATCAGCGTCGACTCAGTGCGCAACCAGGTATTACCGTGCTGACGATGGCAGAGGTGACGCAGGTCTCAGGTAACGAAGGCGACTATACAGCGACAATTAAAATTAGTCCGCGCTACGTCAATGAAAACTGTACAGCCTGCGGTGCTTGCGCAGAAGGCCTGGAAGCAAAATATGACGATGAGCATAATTACGCGATGAGCAAACGCAAAGGTGCTTATCTACCCTATAACCTGGCGAAACCCGAGCGTTATGTTATAGATCCGGCAATCATCGGTAGTGAAGAAGCCGAAATCGCCAGGTCTGCCTGCCGTTTTGATGCCATCGATCTCGATATGCAGGAAGAAATCATCGAATTTAACGTCGGCGCCATTATCTGGGCTACCGGCTGGCAACCCTACGACGCCGCTAAAATAGAGCCCTACGGCTATGATCGTTTCGACAATGTCATTACCAGTGTCGAATTCGAACGCATGATGGACAAATTCGGCCCTACTGGCGGAAAGTTACTTCGCCCTGGCGATGGCAAAGAAGCCAAAGATATCGCATTCATTCAATGCGCCGGATCGCGTGACCGCAATCATTTAAAACACTGTTCGCGAATTTGCTGCATGGCATCACTCAAGCAAAGCACTTACATAAGCGAACAATACGGCAAAGATGATGAAGCGGCGAAGGGCACAATTTATTATATTGATATCCGTTCGATTGATCGCTTCGAGGATTTTTACCAAAAAGTTCAGGACGATCCGAAAATTACATTTATCAAATCGAAAGTCGCCAGTATTGAGCAAGATAAAGATTTTAACCCCGTGGTAATAGGGGTAGACACCGAAGGTTACAATCGATACGCAACCACCCACGACCTTGTAGTACTGGCAGTTGGGATGGAACCCAGCGTCGACAAATCCATGTTTCCGGTCGAAGTTGTCGTCAACGAGCATGGGTTTATCGAGGCCGACGAATCCAACGGTGGCATTTTCGCCGCCGGCTGCTCTTCTGATGCACTCGATGTCAACCGGGCAGTACAAAGTGCAACGGCTGCTGCTTTACGGGCGATCCAGGTGGTTAACCGTAACGCTGCGGCGTCGGAGGCATAACATGAGCGATGAAATGAAAATGGGCGCCTATCTTTGCACTGGTTGTGGCATCGGTGATCGGCTCGATGTGAGTCAACTGGAAATGACCGCTACGCGTGACGGTAAGGCAGGCTTTTGTAAAACCAGCGAATTCCTCTGCAGTCGTGCGGGCGTCGAAATGATCCAGCAGGATATCGACAACGATGAAGTTAATCACGTGGTTATTGCGGCCTGTAGCCGTCGTTCTAAAAATGAAGCATTTCGATTTGACTCGGTATCGGTGACCCGCGCCAATTTGCGTGAGGGCGTGATCTGGATTCGTCCCGACGATGACGAATCACGCGAAACCACACAGGAGATGGCTGACGATTATGTGCGCATGGCCTGCGCGGAAAGCAAATACTGTAAGATTCCCAGCTCCAGCGGCGAGCAGGCGCTCAACAAGACCGTGTTAGTTGTAGGTGGCGGGATTACTGGCTTGACCACTGCGCTGGAATCGGCAAAGACAGGATACCAGGTAGAACTGGTGGAGCAGACGGGTGTGCTGGGTGGCTGGGTAGCCCAGTTACACAAACGCACGCCAAACCGTTCTCCTTACGCCGAGCCGGTGGATACAGGCCTCGATGCGCTGATCGAAGCAGTAAATGCGCATGCTAATATAAACCTGCATCTGAACAGCACGGTAGTAAATACTGCCGGTGCGCCGGGGCGTTTTGCCATAGAAATTGCGACAGAGTCGGGTACCTCGACCCAGGTTGAAGTTGGCGCAATCGTGCAGGCGACTGGTTTTAAAATGTACGATACCGCCAACATCGCGGAATTTTCGCATCAACAAAATGCCGACGTCGTTACCAATATGGAACTGGAGGCTCTCGCCAAAGCTGCGAACGGTGGGCCGATTAATCGCCCATCCGATAACAAGCCGGTAACCTCGGTTGTATTTGTGCAAAATGCCGGCCAAAATTCTACCCGCGAAGGACACCTGCCTTACCACTCGGGTATCGGTGATATGGTATCTATCAAGCAGTCGTTATATTTCAAATCGGCAAATCAGGGCTGTGATACGACGATTATTTACGATAATTTACGCACCCCGGGTGCTGCCGGTGAGGATTTTTATCGCGCCGGGCAAAAAGCCGGGATAATTTTTACCAAGGGAACGGTTTCAGCAGTAAGCGCCGACCTGGAAGTTAAATTTCACGATGCAATTCTTGACCAGGACGAGGTCATACAGCCGGATCTGGTAGTGCTGGACGTCGGTATGGTGCCCAATTCAGGCCCCAATCCATACCCGGACGAGGTAAGTGAAGACGAAACAACGACTGCTACGGAGGTGAGTGTAGATTCGATCCTCAACCTCGATTATCGCCAGGGAACGGATTTGCCGCATCTGAAACACGGATTTACCGATTCACACTTTATTTGCTTCCCCTACGAGACCCGGCGCACCGGAATTTATTCTGCTGGTCCGGTACGGCGCCCGATGGATATACATCAGGCCACCGAGGATGCCACCGGTGCAGCGATGAAAGCTATCCAGGCGCTGGAAAATGCTGGCAAAGGCAGAGCAGCTCACCCTCGATCAGGCGATCTCAGTTACCCTATATTCCGTAAAGAAGGCTGTACCCAATGCAAGCGATGTACCGTTGAATGTCCGTTTGGAGCTATCGACGAAGACGAAAAAACCTATCCGGTGTTCAATGAGTCACGCTGCCGTCGCTGTGGTACCTGTATGGGTGCCTGTCCGGTACGTGTCATCTCGTTCGATAACTATTCAGTCGATACAGTGGGGCAGCAAATTAAAAATGTCGACATACCGGATGAATTCGACGAAAAGCCGCGCATACTCGTGCTGGCCTGTGAAAATGATGCCTATCCAGCGCTCGACATGGCCGCTCAAAACCGCATCGATTACAGCGCATTTGCGCGTATCGTACCGGTTCGCTGCCTGGGATCGGTGAATACTATCTGGTTAACCGATGCTTTGAATAGCGGCTTTGATGGCATAATCCTGATGGGTTGCCAGAAAGGCGACGACTATCAATGCCACTTCGTTAAAGGCTCCGAAATAGCGCATTATCGTATGAGTAAGATAGCCGATACACTGGAAACCCTGAGCCTTGAACCAGAACGCGTGGCTACTTATGAAGTCGCTATTACCGATATTCATCGAGCTCCGCAGTTGATCAATGATATGGCCGAGACAATCGAGAAGATTGGTATGAGTCCATTTAAGTTCTAGCCCGGTTGGAGACCATTCTATGAGTCAATTAAACACCAGTATGGTGGAGAACTATCGCAACAGCTTCCTCAAAGAGGTTGAAGCAAACGTCGAGGGAGGCGACTGGGTGAAAATGTGCATGCAATGCGGCGTCTGCTCCGGTTCCTGTCCGCTGGGTAATGCCTGGGAGCATCCACCACAGGAATTATTTATGATGATTCGTGCTGGCAAGCGGGAGGCTGTACTGACATCCTCTTCGATGTGGATGTGCACCTCCTGTTACAACTGTATTGTGCGTTGCCCCAGAGAGTTGCCCATCACCCATATCATGCACGGTCTTGCGACCTACGCCAAACGCCTGGGTTTGCAGCCAAAAAATCAACCGACCGCAAAATTCGGTGATATATTCTGGAATAATTTGAAAAAGAAGGGCAGGGTTAATGAGCTCAGGCTCGGGTTGTCGGTGTATTTCAAAGATGGCTTCATCTCAGGAATCAAGGAAACATTTAAGAAACAGAAACTCGGGTTCAACATGCTAAAGACCAAACGTATGTCGGTGGCAGAGCTGTTTGGTGGTGGTCACGGCATTAAGGATATTAGTGGTTTAAAGAAAATTTTAGCCAGGGCCGAAGAAATTGAAATGGCCAAACTCGAAAAATTCGACTAACCGGGGGACAATATTATGGCTAAAAAAGAGTATTCTTACTACCCCGGATGTTCGTCTCAAACCGGTGCCTCATCGTCCAATATGATGCGTTCGGTAGATACCATGTGCGAAGTGCTGGATGTCAAGCTCAACATGATTCCCGACTGGAATTGTTGTTCAGCATCGATAGGCTACGCCAGTGGCGGTGTTTTACCGCGCATGACTCTATCTGCACGTAATATTGCACTTTCGGAGAAACACAATCCTGATCAGGACATAGTTGCGACCTGTGCGGCATGCTGGTTGTCGACCAAAGAAGCATCTGAGCGCTTTAATGACGAGCCAAATTTGATGGCGGATGCGAACCGCGCGTTAGCAGAAGCTAATCTGCAAATGACTAACAAGACGCCGATTCGTCATATGGCTGAAGTATTAATTGAAGACATCGGCTACGACGCGATTAAACAGGGCGTTAAGAGACCGCTGGAGGGCATCAAAATAGCAGGCTATGTCGGTTGCCAGACTAACCGGCCTTTTGGTATCGATGGTGAATCGTTCGAAAATCCGATGTATCTGGACAAGTTGGTGGAAAACCTGGGTGCCGACCCAATCGAGACTTACGAGAAAAAAGTACAGTGCTGCGGCGGTGCCCTGGCGTTTTCGGAGCCGGAAAAATCGCAGGAAATGATCCACGGAATTATCGAGTCTGCCTATGATAATGGCGCCGATATGATTGTCACTCCATGCCCGCTATGCCAGGCAAATGTCGAAATTTATCAGGATGAAATAAATCAAAAATTTGGTAGCAACTTTAACATGCCTGTGGTCTACTACAGCCAGCTCATATCTGTGGCCTATGGTCGATCAGCTATTGACGCGGCACTTGATGGTCAAATCATCAAAGCTAAACAGCTGGAGGAGATTGCTGCAAAATAAAAATTACTATAGCAGCTAGGATGAGAAAGGCGCCCATAGGCGCCTTTTTTTTTGCCTGATTGTTTTATCGAGCGGGTAGATTATATTGCCAAAGATGGTCGAATGAATTCGATCGATTAAGGGAATTTATTTCCGCAATCCAGGCCTGCCTAGTGCGACAATAAACCGCTCTGCGCGATGCCATCGAATATAAACTGTACCGCCAGTGCAGTCAGTAGCACTCCAAATACCCTGCTAATCACATGCATGCCGGTGACACCCAGTACGCGCTGGATCTGGGTTGCGAGCAACAACGAGAGCAAGGTTATTAACATGACTACAATAATTGCGCCTATGACCGTTGCCTTGAGAGCTATGTCGTTACCAGTATTTGCCATCAACAATACCGCGGCTCCCATCGCCCCCGGACCTGCAATCAACGGCATTGCCAGTGGGAAAACGGTAATATCCTCTCGAGTCCTGGCCTCCCGGGTCTCATCGTCGGTGGTCGAAATGCCGCCGGATGGACGCACGAAAACCAGATCGATGCCGATTAATAGCAGTAGAATTCCACCAGCAGTGCGTAGCGCGGCGAGTGATATGCCAAAATTGGCAAGCAACGTTTCACCACTCAATGCAAAAATGATTAGTATCAGCCCGGCCAGAAGAGTGCCCTTGATAGCAATCACAGATTTTGATCGAAAGCTCTGATTTGCAGTCAGAGCAGCAAACACAGCCCCGATATCAAGTGGTCCTATGGTGGCGAATAATGTTGCGAGCGCTTTTATACCAGTTTCGTAGAGCAATGGATCCATGATGGTGAAAGAAAAATTAATTTGACGCGGATTGTAGTCTTTTAATGTTAAGCGTCTAGTGATTTACACGGATTAAAGATACAGGATGATATTGCTCTGCATAACCTTCTTTATTGTTATAATGCCTGGCGTCGACCTCGGGTGATCAGTGAAATCGAAGTTCGAATTACGATTACAACTTAAACCGTTATTTTCTTAACTATTCCGTATGCCCTTATTTTTAACGCGCGACCGAGTTATTACCCAATGGCTGATGCTGTGCCTGTCGTTGATATTCGTGATGGTGGTTTTGGGTGGTGTCACTCGCCTTACCGGCTCAGGACTGTCGATGGTTAACTGGCATCCAGTCCATGGCGTGGTTCCGCCACTGAGCGCCGAACAATGGGCCGAAGAGTTTGGCAATTACAAAAAATCACCTGAATTTCAAAAAATAAACCGCGACATGGGTGTTGCTGAATTTAAATCGATATTCTGGTTTGAATATACCCATCGGATGCTGGGTCGCCTGATTGGCCTGGTATTCCTGTTACCTTTTTTGTATTTCTGGTGGCGGAATAAAATAAAACCGGGATTAACACCTAGATTAATGATCATGTTTGCCCTCGGTGGACTACAGGGTTTACTCGGCTGGTATATGGTTAAGAGTGGTCTGGTGAGTAATCCGCACGTCAGCCAGTATCGGCTGACCGCGCACCTGCTGAGTGCTATTTTGATTTATGGTTTCATACTCTGGACGATACTGGATCTGAAACAGAACCTGTATTATCAGGCTACGCGTCAATCGGCGGCGGCTGGTTGGCGAAAAATCTCCATCGTGTTGGTCACTCTATTACTGGTTACGATAGCGTCGGGTGGATTTGTCGCCGGGTTGAAAGCGGGTGCGATTTTCAATACTTTCCCATTGATGGGTGGTAAATGGATTCCCGAAGGCGTAGCCGCATTATCCCCCTGGTATCTGAATCTATTCGAAAACATGGTCACTGTGCAGTTCACTCATCGTTTACTGGCAATGACAATAGGATTGTTGCTACTTGGCTGGTCTATCAGGGGTATTACCCATTTCGAAAATGGGGACGTAAAACGCAGCTTCTTACTGCTTGCCACAATGGTAATAATTCAGTTCTTGCTCGGCGTATCGACCTTGCTGATGCAGGTTCCAGTATGGCTAGGAGCGATGCACCAGGCCGGCGCGCTGTTATTATTCAGCGCCATGCTCATCAATGTACACGCCTTGAGTCGACAGTAATAGCGTTTACCGATGGCAATAAAACTTAAGTCCCTGCTGCTGTAGAAATTCTTCGGCATATTTGCCCTGCAGCATAGCCAGGGTAGCGATGATACCGGCATCGGTGCAGGTGCCGGCAATAACAGTAACCGAACGCGGGGAGCCAGCAGTCGGCCAGCCGGTTTTTGGATTAATAATATGCCCGTAGCGTTTACCTCGATGAAGGATGCAACGCCTGGCATCACCACTGGTTGCAATGGCACCCCGGCCGATCTTTAAACTGGCCGAAGCCTGTTGACTGTGATTTGGGTCCTCGATACCAATGCGCCAGGGATCTTTGTTTGCACGCTCACCAGTGATTGCAATATCACCACCGAGATTGACGAGGATGGCTGGCTCATATTGATCGCGTAATAACCCCGCGATTCGGTCTACAGCGTATTCCTTGCCGATGCCGCCAAGATCAATCTGCATGCCTGTTGGTAATTTTAGACGCCTGTTTTCATGGATAACGCGATTTAATCCGATAAAAGGCAATATCTCATCCACTTGCTTCTGAGTGGGAATGGAGTGCTTGCCATCAAAACGCCAGATTTTTCGTAAAATACCCGAAGTGATATCAAACAGCCCCTCACTGAGCGCATAACATTCAAAAGCGAACGCGATCAGGCGCTCGGTCTCATCGTCTAGCTCGACAAATTCATCCGCTGAATGATTGATCTGGTATAACGGGTTATCGTTACGGTAGCGGCTAAACTTATGCTCGATACGCCTGGCCTCGGCGACAGCGCAGGCGGTTATTTCATGCGCCAGTCCAGTATTCCTGGAGTCGATCAACACCTCGCAGGGACTGGCCATGCAGCGAAATTTGCCTTTGCTTATTTGCTTGTCAATACTGATACTAAAATCAGACATGGAGGTAATATACTTATTTCAGACTACCATTGAAATCCATAACTGAACTGTATGATAGTCGCGTCCACATCGGGGTATAAATCCTGATTGATTAATTGACCAACGGCCACATCGGGATGGCTTTCACCACTTTGCATGTATCGTTCAAGCCGGACCGACCAGGTACTATTTTTACTGCCGCTATAACCAAACTTGATGCCAATGGTTTGTGAGGTTAATTCCCCGAGTCGATAATCCGCGGTCAGGTTGTCTGGAATCGTGTCGGTATCAAGCAGGAAATATCGGTAAAAATCAGCTGCGGTCTGATCGTAAAGACGGATACCGGGCTGAATATAATAGCCGTTATCCAGACGCCAACGGTAGTTGGCATCGATCGTATTCGAATCGATTCCCCAGTCATCGACCATAAAACGATAAGAAATGTTAAAGATATCGCGGTTACCGAATTGTTTCTTATAGCGTGTGAACAGGGCTATTTTTTGTCGACTACCGGGTCTATTTTCGTATATCTGATCGGTTGGTTGGCCGGTTGTTGAATCGACACGGGAAACCAGTTTATACGGATCAGTCAGGTAACCATCGGCCAGGCTTAGCGATAAATTAAATTGAACCAGGCTGCTGCGATCAATGATCTGGGTAACCCCGGCTAACAGGTCGATAACATTCTTTGTTTTACTATCGCCATCTCGCAGTATCGGCGTATTATTCTGTGATGACAGGGGCAGCGGTGCACCGCCGACTGGGTCGATCGAGTCT
>CBDUSZ010000096.1:0-11556 GCA_965370015.1 uncultured bacterium
GGATTACCAATTCGCCAATCGCCGATGTGATGGTGGTGTGGGGCAAACTTGAGGGAGTGATTCGTGGGTTTATCCTGGAGCGTGGAATGCAGGGTCTTTCTACCCCAAAGATCGAAGGGAAATTTTCGCTGCGCGCCTCGGTCACCGGTGAAATCGTGATGCAAAACGTGTTTGTGCCGGAGGAGAATCTACTCCCCAACGTGCGTGGGCTGAAGGGACCATTCGGTTGCCTGAATCGTGCTCGTTACGGTATCGCCTGGGGTTCGATGGGCGCTGCCGAATTTTGCTGGCACGCTGCACGGCAATACACGCTGGATCGTTACCAGTTTGGTCGACCTCTGGCGGCGACCCAGTTAATTCAGAAAAAACTCGCTGATATGCAGACAGAAATAACCCTCGGCCTGCAGTCCTGCCTGCAAATGGGGCGCTTGATGGATGCGCATAATTGCCCGGTTGAACTGGTATCAATGATGAAGCGTAATAATAGTGGCAAGGCACTCGATATCGCCCGTATTTCACGTGATATGCACGGTGGCAATGGAGTCTCGGATGAGTTTCATGTGATTCGCCATATGATGAATCTGGAAGCGGTGAACACCTACGAGGGTACGCATGATATCCATGCTTTAATTCTGGGCCGTGCGCAAACTGGGATACAGGCTTTTTCCTGATGGCGGCTCCCCTTGAGGGTTTCAGGGTACTCGATCTAAGCCGAATTCTAGCGGGTCCCTGGGCCAGCCAGATGTTGGCCGACCTGGGTGCCGAAGTGATCAAGATCGAACGTCCGGGGCAGGGTGACGATACCCGCACCTGGGGGCCGCCCTATATGCTCAATGAATCAGGTGAATCCACCGGTGAATCAGCCTACTTTCATGGTGTTAATCGGGGAAAGCAGTCGGTCTGCATCGATATGTCGTCGCAGCGAGGGCGAAATTTAATCATTCAGCTGGTTGCCAGGAGCGATGTCTTAATTGAAAACTTCAAGGTCGGCGGGCTGAAAAAGTATGGCCTCGATTATCCCAGTCTTAAAGCCATAAACCCGAAGTTGATCTATTGTTCGATTACTGGCTTTGGTCAGACGGGACCCTATAGCGACCGTGCAGGATACGATTTCATGATCCAGGCGATGGGTGGGTTAATGAGCGTAACCGGCGAGCCCGACGGTCAGCCGATGAAGGTTGGCGTTGCACTGTCCGATGTGATGACAGGCCTGTACGCTGCTAATGCTATTCAGTCGGCACTGATTCATCAATTGCGTTGCGGGGAAGGGCAATATATCGACCTTGCCTTGCTCGATGTGCAGGTTGCGACACTGGCTAATCAGGCGATGAATTACCTCGCCAGTGGCATAAATCCAAAGCGTCTGGGTAATGCCCATCCCAATATCGTACCTTACCAGGCTTTTCAGACTGCCGACGGACACCTAATTCTAGCTGTAGGAAACGATGCTCAGTTCGCGCGATTTTGCGACCTTGCCGGGTGCTCCGAACTGGCTGCTGATGAACGTTTTGCAAACAACAGTAGCCGGGTGAAAAATCGCGATTTGCTGATTCCACGACTGACTAGTGTGTTGAAAACGCGAAGTACCGAATGGTGGCTCGAACAGCTCAATCAAAGAGGGATTCCCTGCGGGCCGATTGCCAATATCGATCAGGTATTTGACAATCCGCAGGTGCAGCACCGGGGCATGCGGCTTGAACTCGATCACCCGACTGCGGGCAGGGTGCCTGGTGTCGCTAACCCGATTAATTTATCAGCATCACCCGTGGCTTACGATAAAGCACCGCCGCTACTAGGGCAGCATACCGAACAGGTTTTAAGCGAGTTGTTAGACCTGGATGAAGGGCAAATCAATCGATTGAAATCAGATGGGATAATCGCATAATTAAAGTGTCCTTTCGGCATTAGCGAGTATTTCGGGTTGAGGTAAATTGATCTCTAGCAAACGGTGTGAGGTAGGCAAAAGAGAAAAATCTCGGAAAATTAAAGAATAGGCTAATAACAACTGCAGAGTTGAATTCATTCGACCGTCGATATTCAAGTTTCAATCATTATTGGCCGAATTAATTCGGTTCTGCGACGATGCCACTTATGCTTTATTTGAGATTGGCCAGGTATCGCTTAGCCGGTATCCCTCGGGCCAGGGATCGTCCGGGTCGAGCATGATTTGATGTGTGCCGGTTATCCAGGCGCGGCCCCGGATCGACGGAATAATCGCTTTTTTATTACCCACCATGGTTTCCTCGACGATTGCGCAGTCGAAGCGTGAATCGATGATTGAACGGCCTATCATTCGATCCCCGGTTTTCAAAATCCCCCTGGCATGCAGTACCGCCATCCTCGCCGAACAACCAGTACCGGTGGGTGAACGATCCAGTTTTCCCGGCTCGATGACGACACTATTGCGGCTCATCGGTATACCGTCTTCATCCCCCAGTGGGCATGCAATTTGGCAAAAAGAAATGTGCTTCCAGTCTGGATTGGTCGGATGGTTGAAACCGAGTTGCGCATTTGCCGCGGCGCTAATTTTCACTCCGGTATTGACGAGGTCACGCGCCTCGTCGGGCTTGATCTGGAAACCGAGCGCGAATGCGTCGCAAATGACGAAACTGTCTCCACCGTAGGCGGTATCAACAGTTAAGGTTCCAATGCCGGGCACTTCGAGCGTGACGCCTAGTTGATCGGCAAATGAAGGCAAATTATTCACTTCGATACTTTGCGCCTTGCCGTTTTTACAATAGGCCTTCACCCTCACCAGCCCGCCCGGGGCCTCAAGATTAAATTCAGTCACAGGTTCCTGCATGTCGATCAAGCCGGTGTCTAGCAATACCGTTGCCACGCAAATCGAGTTTGAACCCGACATGGGAGGTGTGTATTCGGGCTCCATGATGATAAATCCATATTTGGCGGCGGGGTTTTTCGCCGGAACCAGCAGGTTAAAATGTTTGTATATACCGCCGCGTGGTTCGTTGAGTAAAAACTGACGCAGTCTTTGGTCGGATGCGATCCAACGGGACTGATCCCACAGGGTGTCTCCGGGTGGCGGCGCCACCCCATCGACGATGACATTGCCAACCTCGCCTTCCGCATGACAGCAAACCAGGTGTATGATTTTGTCTGTTCGCATAAATAATCCGGTCATCTCCTCGAATACCAGCCGACTCTAATTTAGCCAAATCAATGTGTCCAGGCAAGCGTATTCAAGTATGCTTGCGAATCTTTATTTTTCGTGTAGGACAATTGCTTCGATGACTTATCTGTTGAGCCTGATATCTGACTCAGCCTTTCAGTGGGCATTATTCGCGACCGTGTTGGCCGGTGTGGTTCGAGGCTTTAGCGGTTTTGGCGCTGGTATGTTATTCACCCCGATTGTCAGTCTTGCCTACGAACCCAGGTTTGCCGTTGCTTTGTTATTTTTAATCGATCTTACGGTAGCCTTTCCGCTATTACCGAAGGCCCTCCGGCAATACAACATTCACGAAGTATTGCCCATTAGTGTCGGTGCCACGGTAACCGTACCGCTGGGAATCTATTTTCTCTATTCGAGCGACCCAATGGTGCTGCGTTACCTGATATCGATCGTAATTCTGGTGTTTGTCGCGATACTGGCAACTGGCTGGCGTTATCGAAAACCGGTTTCATCGCTGGGCTTTTTTGGACTCGGTAATTTGTCCGGGTTTCTAGGTGGTATGTCGACATTGTACGGTCCACCGATATTGTTATTCTGGATGAGCCGTAATACGCAATCAAAAACTATTCGAGCAAATATTATTATATTTTTTGCCTACATATCCATTATCGCCGGTATCGGTCTATGGACTGGCAATTTATTGACCAGGGAAGTTTTTACCCTGGCGTTAGTATTGCTACCTGTTTATTCTCTTGCAGTATGGCTCGGTGCTCATTCTTTCCAGTTTTCGAATGAGCGTTTTTTCAGAAACCTGACTTATTCGTTGATTGCGATGGTGGCGATTTCAAGCTTGCCAATCTGGGGTTAAACTCAATACTGGTAACTTTAGAAGCAAGAAAAACCCCGCCCATGGGCGGGGTTGGTGAAATCCAGAAACAGTATGTTTTATTGGTATACGAAAGACTTGCTTTCCAATACGGAACGGTCATCGTCAAGAACGTTGACGGTCCAGGTGCCAGTCCAGCTGGGCAGCAGCGTTTTGCTGGTCCATACACGCCAGCGTGCACCAGCCACATCAAAGCTTTTTTCAAACATGATCTTGTCGTTAAACATCCACTGGTGAGTCACCGTATGCCCACTTAAATCTGTCAGTTCGGTGAAAAATGAAATCGAGTTATATGAGTCAGAGCTTATGCTGTCTACCATAATAACTGGTTCACGGTTATCGACGCCAATGGTAAATAAAGCGCGGCTGACGCTGCCGGCAATTGCACTATTGCTAATGAAAAGAGTTATTGCTAGTAATGCAAATTTGATGATATGACGCATATTGATCTCCATGGGTTTGTGTGACGCCAGACTATATCAATATTTTATCTACAATACAGTAAGCGCATGGCTTTCTGTGACTCATTTCATATTTTTTGCGCGCTGCAGCATCGCTATCATTGCGTTTGAACTTGGTGACAGCGTTCTATTTTTACGTGTGACAATTCCGAGCGCCCGTTTGATCTCGAGTCCGCTGAGCGGTTTGCCGACGACGGTGTTATCCAACATGCTGATCGGCAGCATACTCCAGCCGAGATTAGCCGAAACCATGACCTTGATAGTTTCAAGGTAATTGGTCTCGAGAGTGATTTTCATCGAGTCCCTGGTGGTGGCAAAAAAGTTGTTAATGATCTTCCGCGTAAAGGTTCCCGTCGAAGGCAAAATAGCAGGGTACTCGAGGAGTTGATCGCGGTTTATTTTGGAAATTTTAGACAGTGGATGATCGGGCGCCAGTACAATTTGTAACACGTCGATCCAGACTGGCTCCAGATTTAACCGCTCATCCGGAATTTCCGGTAGCGTGACGATGGCAAGTTCGAGCTCATTGTTAGCAATTGCGATACAGGCATCTTCGGAGTCCATAAAATGCAAATCGAGATCGACTGCCGGATAGGCGATTTTGAAACCACGCAGTATCTGTGGTAGTCGGTGCAACCCGACGTGATGGCTGGTAGCCAGGCTGAGAATGCCAGATGGTTTATCGTGTTGGTGTGCGAGGCCAGATTTGTAATTTTTAATTTCAAGCAGGATCCGTTCGGCATGGGGCATGAGTGCCAGACCGTTGGGGGTTAGTATACTTTTTTTGCCAATACGGTCGAACAACGCGGTTTTCATGTTGTCTTCGAGTTGGCGAATCCTTTTACTTACCGCGGGCTGGGAAATATGCAGGCGCTCTGCGGCGAGCGAGAATGATTTTAATTCAGCGACTGCGAGGAAAGCTGTTATTTGCGAGATTTGCATATTCCAATTGGTTATCAAAATAATGAAAAATATGAATTAGAGTTATTTTACAAACAAGCGTAGAATTTCCGCAAGTAATAAATGGGGTTAAATATGGCCGCGCAAACTCTATACGATAAAATCTGGGCAATGCATGAAGTTCACCGTGACGATAACGGTTCGGGCTTACTTTATATCGATCGGCATCTGGTGCACGAAGTGACTTCGGCGCAGGCGTTTGAAGGCTTGCGAATCGCCAACCGGGTGCTTTGGCGAAAACAGTCAATACTCGCCGTTCCCGACCACAATGTACCTACTACTGGCCTGGAAAAAGGTATTACCGATGCGGTTTCGCGTCTACAGGTGGAAACGCTCGACGAAAACTGTGATAAATACCAGCTGGTTGAATTTAAAATGGGCGATATTCGCCAGGGTGTAGTGCATGTCATAGGTCCCGAGCAGGGAGCTACCTTGCCTGGTATGACTGTTGTTTGTGGCGACTCACATACCTCCACGCATGGCGCTTTTGCCGCACTCGCTTTTGGTATCGGTACCTCGGAAGTGGAACATGTGATGGCAACGCAATGTTTAATTCAGGCGAAATCAAAGAATATGCGCATAACCATCGACGGTGTTGTGGGCGAGGGTATTACTGCAAAGGATATAGTGCTGAGAATTATTGGCGAGATAGGTACCGCTGGTGGTACTGGGCATACCATAGAATTTGCTGGTGAGGCGATTCGCAATTTGTCCATGGAAGGACGTATGACGCTGTGTAACATGACCATTGAAGGTGGCGCACGCGCGGGTTTGGTTGCCTGCGATCAAACTACAATCGATTATGTAAAGGGACGCCCGTTTGCGCCAACTGGTGATAACTGGGATAAGGCGGCGGCTTACTGGCAAACCCTGCATTCCGATGAAGATGCGTTTTTTGATCGCGAAATTCATATCGATGGTGCTTCGATCGAACCCCAGGTTACCTGGGGTACGTCACCGGAAATGGTAATTTCGATCAACGAGTGTATCCCTGATCCAGCGGCTGAAGCCGATACAGTAAAATCCGGCGGCATGCAAAATGCGCTTGACTATATGGGCTTGCTAGCGAATACCCCGTGTTGTGAAGTTTCTCTGGATAAGATATTTATTGGTTCCTGTACTAATGGGCGCATCGAAGATTTGCGTGCAGCCGCGCTGGTTGCCAAAGGCCGCAAGGTGGCCGACAATATCAAGCTGGCGATGGTCGTTCCGGGCTCGGGCCTGGTTAAGCAGCAGGCAGAATCCGAGGGTCTTGATAAAATATTTATCGAGGCGGGTTTTGAGTGGCGCGAACCTGGCTGTTCGATGTGCCTGGCGATGAACGATGATCGACTCGAGCCGGAGGAACGTTGCGCCTCGACTTCGAATCGTAATTTTGAAGGCAGGCAGGGGTCGGGTGGTCGTACCCACCTGGTGTCACCGGCGATGGCTGCGGCGGCGGCTGTGTATGGTCATTTTATTGATGTACGTAATCTTAATTGAGGCGGATGATGAGAGTAATATTGATATTGTGTTCGTTATTGATGGTCATAGGTTTGTCTAGCTGCGAAACCGTTAAGGGTTTGGGCAAGGATTTACAAAATGCCGGCAAGGCGATAGAAAAAAAGTCTGATGAGTAACCAATAACAAAACCTGGTATGGATAAATTTCAGAAATTCAGTGGCATTGTTGCCGCGTTCGACCGGCCTAATATCGACACCGACGCGATCATTCCAAAGCAATACCTGAAGTCGATCAAACGTTCCGGTTTTGGGGTTAATCTATTCGATGACTGGCGTTATCTCGATCCCGGTGCCCCGGGAAAGAGCAACGCCGATCGTCGCGTCAATGCCGACTTCGTGCTCAACAAAAGTCCTTACAAGCACGCGCAAATATTACTTGCCCGCGAAAATTTTGCCTGTGGCTCATCGCGCGAACATGCGGTATGGGCGTTGATGGACTTTGGCTTCAAAGTGGTTATTGCGCCGAGCTTCGCCGATATTTTTTACAATAACAGTTTTAAAAATGGTTTTTTACCCATCACATTGAGCGCCACTGTGGTTGAGCAGTTGTTCAATGAAATCGAGCAACAACAGGACTATCAACTCGGTATTGACCTCGAGAATCAAATGGTGACAAACGCCGCGGGTTTTGAAATGCGATTTGAAATTGACGAATTCCTCAAATATTGCCTGCTGAACGGCCTCGATGACATTGGTTTGACGATGCAGCGCGCCGAGCACATCAAGGCATTCGAGCGGCAATATTATGAAAAAGCACCATGGCTTGACGTTTAGATTATGACCAAAAAAATTGCAATTTTACCCGGTGATGGCATAGGGCAGGAAATTATTGCCGAGGCTGAGAAGCTACTGCATTGTCTGCAACAGGATTTCGGGTGTGAGCTAGAACTGGAATCTGCCGTTATCGGCGGTGCCGGGTACGATGCCACTGGCCATCCGCTACCGGAAGCGACCTTGACGCTTTGTCAGCAAGCTGATGCCATTCTTCTGGGCTCGGTCGGTGGCCCGCAATACGAATTGCTGGATCGAGACCTCAGACCTGAGCGCGGTTTGCTGGGGTTACGTGCCGCGCTAGAGTTGTTTTCCAATCTACGACCGGCATTGCTCTATCCGCAGCTGGCCAGTGCGTCAAGTTTGAAGCCGGAAATCGTTTCGGGCCTTGATATAATGATTGTACGTGAGTTAACCGGCGGTATTTATTTTGGTAAACCCCGCGGCATTCGCGATCTCGAAAATGGTGAACGCGAAGCCTTCAATACTCTAGTATACGCCGAACACGAAATTGAACGTATTGCACGCTCGGCATTTGATATTGCGATGCTGCGTAACAAAAAGCTTTGTTCGGTCGATAAGGCGAATGTGCTCGAAGTTTCGGAGCTCTGGCGCGAAGTCGTTATCCGAGTTGGTCATGATTACCCGCAAGTCGAGTTATCCCACATGTACGTAGATAACGCATCGATGCAACTGGTGCGTGCGCCGATGCAATTCGATGTCATGGTAACCACTAATATGTTTGGCGACATACTGTCCGACACCGCGGCAATGCTGACGGGTTCGATCGGCATGCTGCCATCAGCTTCACTGGATAAGAATGGCAAGGGCATGTACGAGCCGATTCACGGTTCGGCACCGGATATTGCGGGTAAGAGTATTGCCAATCCATTGGCGATGTTACTGTCGGTTGCGATGATGTTGCGCTATAGCCTGGATCAGCCAGAGCTGGCAAATTTGATCGATACCGCTGTCGGCAATGTTCTGAATCAGGGATTCCGAACCGCCGATATCGCAGAAGGTGGCAACACCGTGAGTACCGTCGAAATGGGTGATGCGGTGGTTGCCGCCATGCGTGATTTGATGGGTTAACTTTAGAAAGGCCGTCAGAGCGGCTGGACTTTTTGCAGATTTTTCTTGGCTATTAGTGTTGGGATTGTTGAAACAATGAAACGAGTAGGGTTTGTTGGGTGGCGTGGCATGGTTGGATCCGTGCTGATGCAACGTATGCTGGAAGAAAATGATTTTGGCAATATAAACGAGCCGATATTTTATACCACGTCGCAGGTAGGATTGGCCGGGCCAGATATTGGCAAAGATATCCCCGCGTTACAGGACGCAACCGACCTGGACAGCTTGAAGTCAATGGATGTTATTGTCACCTGTCAGGGCGGCGACTATACCAGCCAGGTATATGCCGAATTGCGTAATAGTGGCTGGAAGGGGTTCTGGATAGATGCCGCTTCGACACTGCGTATGCAAGACCATGCCGTCATTGTGCTCGATCCTGTAAATCGAACGATCATCAATAGTGCACTAGCGGCGGGAAACAAGGATTTCATCGGCGGTAACTGCACAGTGAGTTTGATGCTGATGGGGATGGCTGGCCTGTTTGAGCATAATTTGATTGACTGGATTAGCGTGATGACCTACCAGGCGGCCTCCGGTGGCGGAGCCAGACATATGCGCGAATTGATTTCTCAAATGGGTAGTATTCATTCGAGCGTCGCTTCGTTACTGGGAGATCCCGGCTCAGCAATCCTCGAAATCGATCGTAAGGTTAGCCAGCATTTGATCTCGGCTGAATATCCCTGCGACCAATTCGGTGTACCCCTGGCGGGTAGTCTGATTCCATGGATAGACGCGCCACTCGAAAATGGACAAACCAGGGAAGAATGGAAGGGCGGTGTCGAGGCAAATAAAATCCTCGGTAATGCCGATAATCCTATCCCTATCGACGGTATCTGTGTGCGCATTGGTGCAATGCGATCTCATTCACAGGCCTTGACGGTGAAACTAAAGCGCAATGTACCGATGGATGAAATCCACGCGATGTTGGCCGAGTCAAATGAATGGGTCAAGGTACTACCAAACGATAAAGAAATCAGCGTGCAACAACTCTCACCCGCAGCAGTTACCGGATCGTTGGAGATACCCGTGGGGAGACTACGCAAAATGAATATGGGTAGTGAATACCTGGCTGCATTTACTGTGGGTGACCAGTTACTCTGGGGTGCCGCCGAACCATTGCGCCGCATGTTGAATATAATATTGGAGGGTTAGGCAATGCAAGGTCGCAAGATCGCGATTACGCATGCCAGTGGCCTGCTGGTTGAAGCGATACTTGAAAAACTCAATAAATCCGGCATTTTGCCGGATTCATTAGTTTTACTGGGCGATGCATCGCATGTCGGTACCAGGCTGCCATATGCGGATAGCTACCTCAAGGTGCTGGATCAACAGGCGTTTGACTATTCCGATTGTGCCCTGGTATTGATGCTGCAATACGATCAGGAGATAGAGCAGAAAGTATCGATTCAGGATGCGATATTGCTGGGTCATATGCTGCAGGATGATGGGCAACCGATATTCGCGGCGAACCCCGATGCAACACTCAAAATATCCTATAGCCAGCAATCTGTTAAATTGGCCAATGCAGAGCTATCTTGCCTGTTAGGCGTATTGCCAACACTTCATCAAAAATTCTCCATTACCCATATCAATACAGTATTCTTGCGAAGTGCTGAATTGAAAGGCAAGGCGGGAATTGACGAGTTGGCAGCCCAGACGGTTGCGCTGCTTAATGCGCAGGAAGTTAAACCGCAGGTGTATCCATTACAAATCGCTTTTAATCTGCTCCCCGAGGCATCTGACCTGACACTTAACCAGGACCTGGCGAGTTTAGTCGGTAGTGATGCTATTAAATGTGTACATCAGTTTGTCGATGTACCCATTTTTCACGGTTTTACCGCAGGCGTGCAGGTAGTATTCGACTCTGATGTCGACTTGCAGGCCTGCGGGGCGATATTGGATAGTATAAACAAGGTGCAGGTTAAAATAGCTGGCGCGAGCCCGATTTCCGATTGTAATCAATCGTTTGGCTGTGTTATAAATCGCCTTGAGCAGGCTCCAGATCAGGCTAAAACCTTACAATTCTGGATGATTGCGGACCCAATGCGATATGGATTGGCAAATAATTACGTGAATGTCACAGAAATTTTGCTAAAATCTTTTTTATAATCTATAGTTACATGTGCTTGTGAAAGTGCTTTCTTTAAAGTAAATTCTCCAACTGTTAGGATAGGTGTATGGATTCTCTGCACTTTTAAGATTAAGTCATAGTGGGGAGTTTGGGAGACATAACGTGCGTAATCTGGGACTAATTATAACCTTCTGGTTGGCAAGTATTGCGTTGCCGACGAATAGTTTCGCGTTAGGTCTGGGCGAAATAGAAGTCAATTCCTTTTTGAACCAGCCTTTGAACGCCGAGATTGAGGTTATATCTGCCCGTGCTGGCGAGATCGATGATTTGCTGGTTACGCTCGCCTCGCGTGATTCTTTCAAACGCGCCGGCTTATCCCGACCCCGGCACCTCTCCGATTTAAAATTCGCGGTTAAAAAAAATGAGACGGGTGACTCGGCGGTAATTCTGGTCACTACCAAAACCGCAATCAAAGAACCCTTTCTCAACTTTCTTGTCGAGGCTGACTGGTCTAAGGGTCGAGTAATAAGAGAATTCACGGTATTGCTCGATCCACCGTTTTATGCGGATACCCCCGCGCCTGCGCCCACGCCTGCGCCCACTGAAACCGCTATCCAGTTAACAACTTCACAGCCAACTGCGAT
>CBDUSZ010000097.1:0-11538 GCA_965370015.1 uncultured bacterium
AATCGTTGGCCGAATGAATTCGGCCCTACAGGTAAAACCTGGTTGTTCGATTTGGGAATACATTGACTTTTTAACCCACATAATCAATTACTTAACAGATTTAGTTAAAGTAATATATGATACCTCGAAATAATAATTTCAAAGTAATTGTTGAATTCGAAGCGATACTGCGCAAAATACGCGTCAAATTAACCCGGAACTACGACCATGGCGACTAACTATTTTTCCAAAATTTTCGGCCATTCCCCGTTTACCGCGATGCAGGAACACATGGATATCGTCAATCAATGCGTGCACCTGCTAACCCCTTTTTTTAAGGCGGTGTTGAAACACGACCATGCCAGTGCAAAAGATGTCTACAAGGAGATAGGTAAACTCGAAAACAAGGCCGACACGCTAAAGAAAAAACTACGCCTACAGATGCCGAAAGGGTTATTTATGCCTGTCGCACGCCGCGATTTATTAGAATTATTGTTGGTGCAGGATAAGGCAGCGAATCAGGCAAAGGATATTTCAGGACTTATCGTCGGTCGCAAAATGATATTTCCTGAGAAAGTTTCCAAATTGATACCTGAATATGTCAAGCGCTGCGAAGATGCCTGTAAGCAGGCCAAAACTGTGATCAATGAACTCGACGAACTGGTTGAAACTGGTTTTGCGGGCAAGGAAATAAAAATCGTCACCTCTATCATCCATGAACTGGATAGTATTGAAAAAGATACGGACAAGATGCAAATAAAAATACGTGCCGCACTGCTGAAAATTGAAAAGGATTTACCCCCGGTAGACGTTATTTTCTATTACAAGATCATCGAAGGCATCGGCGATGTTGCCGATATAGCGCAACGCATAGGCAGTCGTGTTGAGCTGCTACTAGCCAAGTAAATTATCATTAACAGGCTCCTGAGTTTCATATGGATCACATAACTATATATATTATTCTTGCAGCGGCACTCGGTCTATTCATGGCCTGGGGTATCGGCGCTAACGATGTTGCCAATGCAATGGGTACTTCGATCGGTGCTAAAGCGTTGACTATTAAACAAGCAGTAATTATTGCAGCAATATTTGAATTTTCCGGTGCATTCCTCGCTGGCGGTCAGGTAACCTCCACTATAAGAAAAGGTATCATAGACAGCTCCAGCGTTGCGCAAACACCCGAATTACTAATATTTGGTATGCTCGCTTCGCTAACTGCGGCTGGCATATGGTTATTAATTGCATCCCGTGCGGGCTGGCCCGTATCAACAACCCATACTATTGTTGGCGCTATTGTAGGCTTCGCCATCGTCGGTATAGGCGTAGATGCTGTGAATTGGGGCAAAGTCGGAAATATCGTCATCAGCTGGATCATTTCCCCATTTATATCCGGCACACTGGCATTCTTTCTGTTCCGTAGTGTTCAAAAATTGATATTGAATACTGATAATCCACTCGCGATGGCGAAAAAATATGTACCGATATACATTTTTGCCACTGGCTTCATGATCGCATTGGTAACCCTGTTCAAGGGATTGAAACATGTGGGTCTTGAATTTACCGCACTACAGAACTTTGCCATCGCGGTCATTGCTGGACTGATTATAATGGGTTGCGGTATTTATTATATCTCAGGTATTAAGTTCAATCCGTCTGATGATAAGGATTTCCATTTTGCTAACGTGGAGAAAATTTTCAGCGTATTAATGGTAGTTACCGCCTGCGCGATCGCATTTGCCCATGGATCAAATGATGTCGCCAATGCAGTTGGGCCTATGGCCGCAGTCATTAGTATTGCAAGTGAAGGCGTTGTCACTCAACAATCGCCGATGCCCGCATGGATTCTACTAGTCGGTGGAGTTGGTATTGTCCTGGGGTTGGCAATGTATGGTAAAAAAGTTATCGAAACAATCGGCAATAAAATTACGGAATTGACCCCGAGCCGAGGTTTTGCCTGCCAACTCGCTGCTTCCACTACCGTCGTAATAGCATCAGGCACCGGTTTACCCATATCGACTACACATACTCTCGTAGGTGCTGTACTTGGTGTTGGTCTGGCGCGTGGAATCGGCGCGTTGGATCTCGGTGTGATAGGTAATATTTTTATGTCGTGGATTATAACTCTGCCGGCTGGTGCCTTAATTTCAATATTCTTCTTTTACTTTTTTAAAGGTATATTTTACTAACTGCTTATTCGTAGGCTATCACCCCGGATAGAGATCTTGCAGCCTCTGGTAAACCTCGTTCTTAAACTCCGTACTTTCACTGTCAAGGTGGATCAATAGTTCGGCCAGGTGCTCGTTGTCTTCCCGCCCCTGCCAGACTTTGATATAGCTACCCTCTTTGTAGCCATGATCCTGGCGAAAAAAATTTAATACATTTTTGCCAACGTACATTCGATATAGCTGGTCAAAGTCCATTTCGATCAACTGCATAATATTGCTGAAAACTGAGAAATGCATCGATCTATTGGCAATTGTCGACTGAGCCATTGACTCTATCGCCAGCCTGATTTCTTTGATCGATTCAGGATTGCCCATTTCTTGCAGAATACGGGATGCGACTACTTCGTTATCGTTACTCTGTAATAGATAATCGCTCATCGCAAAGTGGAAAATATCGACCAATTCGAGCCGAACCTGATCGAGGTCAGGCTGCTGATGTTTCCACCATTTCCAGCCGTAGTGATCGAGCATTTCGGCACACTCTGTCCAGATAGCGCGATACCACTCATTGCCTGCCTCGCGCCAGGCCGAATTTACTCGTGCGTTCATCGCATCCTGTAAATTAAGCATGATAAGTAACTTGTTTTTCATCCTTAGATATTTTCCTCAAAACACGAAGTGTACTAGTTTATTTGCGGGGGTGCTTGCTACAGCATGGCGCTATACCTGAACGCGAGTCCAGGTTTTTGCTACACCGGACGAAGCTGTCCGGGCGAGGCTGGAAAGCCAGTTTGTGAGTGCTAGGGCAAATTATTCAACATTTTAGTGGCGGATTGCCCAATCTCGTTGTCAGCGCCCATCCCCGCTGCAGTTGTAAGTGCAGTGCGCGCTTGCTCGAAGTTGCCGATTTGACTATTCACGTATCCCAGTGTTAGCCAGATTCTTTGATAGTTCGGATCCACCGCCAGGCCCTCGTTCAACCTGTCAATGGCTTCAGTTGATCTACCAATATAGTGTAGCGTGATGCCGAGGTTGTTATAGGTGTCTACGTCGTTCGGTACTAATTGCAATAGCTGCTGATACATTTCCGCCGCCAGATCGTACTGCTTGTTGGCGAAAAACTCATTGCCCTGACGTGATATTTCGTCTGGGTCATTGCTGGTCAACTGACTGAATGTTGACGAATTAATGAGTGGAGAGGTGGTTCCCGCGATGCGGTCCAGCAGTATGGGCGAAGACTCACCTGGTACCGTAGAGTCGGTGTTGGCGTAAACTGAGTCAGTATTGTAGTAATTGCGTGTGATGGTAAATACCGTCAATCCGAAAATGACCTGGAACACTATCATCGGAATCCAGAATTTGGGACTGTTAATCATAATTAATGCCTATTTTCGACGCTTTTGGGTCGAGACAGTGAAAAAGTGAATGGTTCTCTGATAGAACTCGTCTGATAAATTTCGCCGATACCAGCAGAATATTTTTCGCTACTGATTAAAATCAAAACCGGCAACGTAAATTTACGCGGTATTCTGCAAGCATGGAGAATAATGTAACATACTCGACTTCCCGGCAAATTGATTTATATCATGGTTTTTATTAAATTTATTGCCAATATAGGTAAACTTAGCAAATTCCGAGTAATGAGTGTATATGGCCACGTCAATCCCACATAAATTCGCCCTTTTTATACCCAGGACACTAGCCGCCCTGCCTGGCATTCAGAGGCTCCCCTGGCCGGGACCCTTCAGATATCTGCCCAAATCGGTACAACTATTTCTGGCGGAACAGCTGTCCAATCATTTACTCAAAGAGCAGGTATTAAACGGCGACCTGGACTTTCTCGATAGTGCTACGCTGCGGGTGCAAATTAGTGACCTGGGATTTGACTGGGGAATTACCAAAGAAGGCCAAAAACTCAAATTTTCCAGGGGCAATGACGCGGCAGAAACTACTTTTTCAGGCAATAGTAAAGAGTTTCTATTATTGGCAAGCCGACGTGAGGATCCGGATACCTTGTTTTTTCAACGTCGTCTATTTATCGAAGGTGACACTGAATTAGGCCTCGAGGTTAAAAATTTTATCGACAGTGTGGATATGGACGAGCTCCCTTCAGTAGTAAATCATGCTTTATACCTGGGTGCAGATTTTGTCGAAAGATTAGCGCAGAGACAGCCGCAAAACGCGGATAGGCTTTAGGGTGTTCTAAACAATTCGCAAGACTGGAAGCCCCCCTGGTTCTCTACTCACCCACGGCTATGTAGTCCATTCCAGAGTTACCACGCCAGTAACCATCGCAGACTGGCGCACTTAAATACTGTGCTATATCAGTATCAGTCAGTTCACCGCTAATCACCTGATGATATCTCTGAATGATTTCTCCTGTGTGGGCCGGCTGCGGGCTGATACGCATTAAATCCACGCCAATTTCCTGCATTTGCTGCCAATAGGGTAACAAGTGCTGGATACGACCCGACTGAGTTTGAATACCGTTTATGTTAAACAACTTCTCTCCCTCCTGACTATCCATTGCTAAACCCTCGGGATATTCCTCGCACACGAACTGGCAGTTATCTTTGCTAATGTTATGAAACCGCGTGGTAAAACACCGTGCGGAATACGCCAGCGGCATATATCCAAAGCAGAATACCTCGGTTTCGAGCTTGTCGCGTATACCGAGCGACTCGGCATCCGAGAGGATGTCTATCAGAGTATCGGCATTTAATTCCACTGGTAACACCCAACGAATCAACCCCTGGTTGTGCAGTATCTTAAGTGTATAAGCGTTATAAATATTCAGACTGGGACCCGCCACAAAAGGCAGTTTTTGGTCTGCCATTAATTGCACTGCTCCCATCTCATTGGCTTCTATCAATAGCTCGCCGTTATTACACAGGCGCTTAACACCTGCCAGGTCAGAACCTGCTTCGATCAGAGCCAGAGTTGACAACACGATTTGTTTACCTGAACTGGCGAGTTGTTTAGCCAGTTCGATCCAGTCAGCGGGTTTTAGGTTACGTCGCTTGGCACAAACAGTTTCACCCAGATAAATAACTTCTACCGGGCTATTAATATGCTGCTGATAAAAATCCTCAACAGTCTGGCGTGGCCAAAAGAACAGATTTGGGCCTAACGATAAACGCATAGATACTCCTACAAACTATTGCCAGGGACGGTTATAAGCACCTAGTGTGGTCTGGGTGCCTTCAGAGATACTAGCCAGGTCGTGCATCCAGTGCGATTTTGCAACAAATGCCTGCGGATCGTTCTGGCAACTATCGATTGCCTCGCGCCATACACTCACCACCTTGCTCACATAAGCAGTACTGCGCTGCCTGCCTTCAATTTTAATTGCTTTCACGCCGGCCTGGAGTAATTGCGGTAACAACTCCAGTGTATTCAAACTGGTTGGTTCTTCTATGGCGTGATAGATATTACCTGCGACAGTGTAGCGACCCTTACAGACTACCGGGTACCCGGCTTTCTCGTCAGCATCAAAACGGTCAATTAACACATTGTTGAGGCGGCATTCTGTACCAGCAGCCGTTTTTACCCAACGCACCGCTTTTGCGGGGCTACAGGCGCCACATGTATTAGGTGATTCGCCTGTCGTGTAGGATGAAAGTAAACATCTACCTTCGACCATCACACACAGGCTGCCAAAACCAAATACTTCCAACTCAACGGGGCCGTTCTCGGCTAGCTGTTTCACCTGCGCCATGGAGAGTACCCGTGGAATTACGGCGCGGCTAATACCGAATTGCTCCTTGTAAAACCGTAATGCCTCAACATTGGTAGCCGATCCCTGAACAGACAGGTGGCGTGGCAGGTCAGGATGCTTTTCTGCAGCATATGACAGTACGCCAATATCGGCAATTATCAACGCATCGATACCAATATCAGCGGCCATGTCCACTGCTTTTTGCCATCTTTGCCATCCGGCAGGCTGGGGATAGGTATTGATTGCAACATATACCTTGCTACCGTGATCATGTGCGTATTTCACCGCTTTTTGAGCGGTACCATCATTAAAGTTTAAGCCGGCAAAATGTCGGGCATTGGTATCGTCTTTAAAACCGATATAGACGGCATCCGCGCCGTTTTCAACAGCGGCTTTCAACATCGGGTAATTACCAGCGGGACATACAAGTTTCATAAAGCTCTATCCACGAAAATTGATATGAAAAATTACGAATTAATCGTTACCAGGGCAACACAAATTATAAAGTGGGATGACTTGAGGCCCAATTTCAAGGGGTTCCTGCTTATTGAGCAGTCGCTCACTTCGCACATCACCGAAAACTGACTAAATGTCACGCTCTCGTGAGGAGAATATAACGAAGTATAAACGCTATGTTGGCTGCATGCTAACCCCAATCAAACGATTGTCTCAGGTTTTATTAAAAGCTAGTCGATATCACCAGATTAAATTAATTCATAAGGGGGTTTTTGCCTGATTCAAAACTGCAGTTATTTTGACAGGCTTTAATCATCTATGATGAAGTATACGCACATGCCATTTGATTTCTTTTCTTTTCCATATCACTCTGTACAATCGCCGCTTCGTTGGATACATCCAGTTTTAGCATGGCCCGGGCAATTCTAAACATACCGCGTTCTCATCGGGGACAACCGTTGCATGTAGGCCAGCTTTATGGGTGCAGCCGGAGCCTGCTATTAGCTGAACAGGTTGCTGCCTACCCCGGCCTGTCGGTGATTGTTTGCTGCGATATGGCTGATGCCGAGCAGGTAGAACAGGAAATTCGATTTTTTAGTCATCGCGTTCCCAATATATTTCATTTTCCTGACCTCGAGACTTTGCCTTACGACCAATTTTCTCCGCATCAGGATATTATATCTGAGCGGATCAAATGTCTGGCGACTCTATCAAACGTAACAGCCGGATTATTGATCCTGCCGATCAGTACCCTGTTACAAAAGGTGACGCCGCCAGAATTTATACAGCAACGTTCACTAGCCCTAAAAGTAGGAGATATTTCCGAACCAGCCGAACTGCGAAGGAAAATGACGCTGTATGGCTACCGTGCAGTTTCACAGGTTGAAGAACACGGTGAATTTGCTGCCAGGGGTTCAATTCTGGATCTGTTTCCGATGGGTAGCAAAATACCCTACCGGGTTGAATTTTTCGATGACGAAGTAGAGTCGATTCGCAGTTTCGATGTCGAGAGTCAGTGCTCGCTGGAAAAGCTCAGCGAGATAATACTGTTACCCGCTCAGGAATTCCCGCTCGACAACCAGGGTATTGAAAAGTTCCGCGGTAACTTCAGGGAACGATTTGATATAGATCCTAATACCTGCCCGGTCTATACCGACGTATCGCAAGCAATGTCGTCTCCCGGTGTCGAATACTACCTGCCGCTGTTTTTTGATCGGCTGGTAAGCCTGTTTGACTATTTACCCGACAAATCACAGTTTTTATTTGACCAGTCCGCATTTGAATCCAGTGAATTATTTCACCAGCAGGTTGCCGAGCGTTACGAGAGCAGGCGTTATAATCTGGAGAGACCGCTGCTGCCCCCCGATGAACTATATTTGCAAGCCGAAGAGGTTACGGCATACCTGGCCAACTATCCCTGCACCTTTTATAGTCTCTTCAAACACAGCGATCAAACTGATTGGATACTCAATAGTGATACCCAGGCAATTCCGCAATTAACCATACAAAATCAGGCAGATCAACCCGACACCGCTTTACAGACTTTCCTCAAAAAACCCTGTTTCGAAAAAATACTGTTTAGCGCTGAATCGCCAGGACGACGCGAGTTCCTCTACGAGGTTCTGCGACACTATGGTATTCGCCCTACTTTAGTTAATGCCTGGGGAGACTTCCTCTCTAATCAAAGCGACCGGTTATTCATTACTGCCTCGCCGTTACTTACCGGCCTGACACTGGAAAGTGCAGGAATCGCCATTATCTCCGAAGGCCAGCTATTTGGTGAACGTGCCAAACAGTCACGACGGCGAAAGTATAAAAAAACGCGAGACGCCGAGAGCACCATTCAAAGCCTTGCAGATCTTCATCAGGGCGCAGCCGTGGTGCACGAAGATCATGGTATCGGGCGTTACCAGGGGCTAAAAACTCTGGCTGTGTCAGGCATTGAAACTGAATTCCTGTGCATCGAATATGCTAATCAGGACAAACTTTATGTGCCGGTTTCTTCGTTACATTTAATTAGCCGGTATGCTGGCGCGAGCGACGAAAATGCACCGCTACATCGCCTCGGCAGCGATCGTTGGCAAAGGACTCGCAAGAAAGCCCAGCAAAAAATACATGACATCGCGGTGGAGTTGCTTGAGATTCAGGCTCGTCGCGAAGCCTTAAAAGGTTTTGGCCACGAGCTGGTGCTTGACGAATACCAGAGCTTTGTAAGTGGCTTCCCATTTGAGGAAACCCCGGATCAGGAAAATGCGATTCAGGCAGTTATCGATGACATGCAGGCCTCACGACCGATGGATCGAATCGTATGCGGTGATGTAGGGTTTGGTAAAACCGAGGTTAGTATGCGCGCTGCCTTTATAGCGGCCAATTCTGGCAAGCAGGTAGCTGTGTTGGTGCCGACCACCTTACTGGCCCAGCAGCATTACCAAAACTTTCTCGATCGCTTCGCCGACTGGCCGATTCGGATTGCCATATTGTCCCGGTTTACCAACAAAAAATTGCTCGACGAAACTCTGCAGCAGTTGCAAAACGGTAACATAGACATTTTGATTGGAACCCACAAATTATTGTCAGATACGATTAAGTATAAGGATCTTGGTCTGGTGATCATCGATGAAGAGCATCGGTTTGGGGTACGTCATAAAGAGAAATTAAAAGCCCTGCGTGCCCAGGTCGATTTACTCACCATGACTGCGACGCCGATACCGCGAACACTGAATATGTCGCTTTCCGGCATGCGCGATCTGTCTATTATCGCAACGCCACCCATGCAACGGCTCGCGATCAAAACCTTCGTCGCACAATGGAATAATGACACGATTATTGAAGGTTGCCAGCGCGAACTTAAACGCGGAGGGCAAATATATTTTCTACACAACGAAGTCAAAACCATAGAGCGGGCAGCGAGCGACTTACAGGATTTATTACCCGATGCGCGCATCGGCATAGTACACGGACAAATGAAGGAAAAGGATCTGGAGCAAGTAATGCTGGATTTCTACCATCACCGTTGCAACCTGCTGGTATGTACCACTATCATCGAAAGTGGCATCGATGTGCCAACCGCGAATACTATCTTCATCAATCGCGCTGATAAACTCGGGCTTGCGCAATTACACCAGATCAGGGGACGAGTCGGCCGTTCACACCATCGTGCCTATGCCTATTTTATAGTCCCACATGAGCGCTCGATGACTGCAGATGCGCGTAAACGCCTGCAGGCGATTGAATCGTTAGAAGAGCTCGGCGTAGGATTTACCCTCGCCACCCACGATCTGGAAATTCGCGGGGCTGGAGAAATCCTCGGCGACGAACAAAGCGGCCAAATAAGCGAGATAGGTTTCACTTTATATTCGGAGCTACTCGAGCGTGCGGTTCAGTCACTAAAATCAAATTTGCCATTTGAATTAGATGCGCCGTTAATGCGAGCTTCGGAAGTGAATTTCCATATTTCCGCCCTGATACCCGAAACCTATATTGCCGATATCCATAATCGCTTAATCGAGTACAAGCGAATTTCGGCGGCTAAAAATGATCTGGCATTGCGCGAGCTGCAAGTTGAGTTTGTGGATCGGTTTGGCCTGTTACCCGACCCATTAAGAAATTTGCTGCGTATTACCCATATCAAGTTATTGACGCTAGAACTGGGAATCGAGAAAATTGATATAGGTGAGCAAAACGGTAAAATAGTATTCAACCCGAATCCGAATATCGAACCAATGAAAATCATCCAGTTAATCCAGTCGGATCCTCAACAATATCGATTTGACGGCAAGCAGACCTTGCGTATTGTCTGCCAAAGTGATGAACTCGAACAGCGATTCAAGCAGATAGAAATGCTACTGCAAGAACTCTCAAGGCCCTGATATGAAAAATACAAGCTATCTACTAAGCCTCTTGCTGATTACCAGCATTCAGGCTTATGCCAATGTTGAAGGCGAAATCCAGTTTTATGATGTAGAGCTAGTCATCTTTAAAAATGACAAGGGTCCCAAGGGTCACGAGTACATTTTGCCCGAGAGCTTGCCACGTACTGACGGTGTTGTTCTTGATCTGTCTTCAGCGACCAGCATTAAGGCCGCTGAAGAAAAATATTACCAAATTATACCCATCGATGAAATGCGATTAAGCGAGATCGTGCTGAAAATTGTTGATTCGAATCGTTACAGCCTGCTGACACATGTTGCCTGGCGCCAGCCTGGTGTCGATAAGGATAAATCTCTGCCGATCTGGATAAAGGGCGGCAGGGTGTTCGGCGCGGAGTTCATATCGATCGACAACCAGATTGATGTAGAGCTGTTGGCTAAAACCGAATACCTGAGTGCACAAAACATTTCGACATTAGCGACCGCAGCAACGAATAATCAAATTCCCGGATACACCTCGAGCTCCAATCTGTATGAGCTTGAAGGTACAATAACGGTTAGTTTATCGCGTTACCTGCACACTTACGCAGACCTCGTACTGCGTAAACCGCGGTTGACAATAGACCCGACGATAAAGGTATCTGGCCTGGATCAGGCGGTGATCGAAAACCTTCCTGATACTCGAATCTTGAACAATCACAGCCTCAAAGAACGGCGTCGAATGCGCAGCAATAAACTGCACTACCTCGATAGCCCTGAATTTTCGATGCTCATCTTAATCACTCCTTACGAACAACCACCAGAGGCTGAAGAGACAACCGGCATAGCGCCCTCTAAAAACTAACTAGTGACCGGCGAAGCTATCAAAGCCAGGAAATAACAGCTAAGTTGTAACAAAAAGTCCTTAATTTCTAGTCGCAGCACCGCTACCGCCACCGCCACCACTACGACCATTGCCATCCTTGTCACCGTAATCTGAATTTTTGTAGCCACCATTTGATATCGAAAATGGTGGGGTTCGCCCAACCAGTTCCTCGATTAAGGCCAGTTCTGCATCCGTATGGTTAATCACTGGCGCTGCTAATATTAAATTTTTGTCGCTGCCCGTTGGCAATACATAAACCGGCCGATCGTGATGTTTAGTCACAATTTCCTGCTTCACATTGGGATTGGCGTTTGCGCTAATTAGTGTGTGTCCATAGCAGGTACAGACGTAGGAAACGTCAGGATCGGACTCTATGTATATACCGGTACCACGAATACCTATTGTGGCTGTCAAAGTAGTAATAGTATGTTTATCTTCTCGCGTTCCAAATACTGAGAGAATTTTACCACTGAGAATACGCATACT
>CBDUSZ010000098.1:0-11469 GCA_965370015.1 uncultured bacterium
TGCATGTCGCCATGATCAGAGGTGAAGATAATCAGGGTATTGTCATAGGCTCCAATCTGCTTGAGATAATCGATGAGCCGGCCAACCTGCGAATCGATTTCTGACATCATGCCATAATAGGTTGCTTTAATCTGACGCAGTTCAACTTCTGAAAGAGAAATATTGTTGCGCGAGTCGGCTCCGAAAGTATAGCTATCTCCAGCCTGGTTGAATATATAGAGGCCGAGCCAGGGGTGCTGGGAGGCTTCTTTTTCTGGCGTATCCTGGCGTACTGGAAGCGACATATCTTTCGCGTCATATAGATCATGAAAGGGCTCCGGCACAATGTACGGGGGATGCGGCGAGAGGAACGACAGGTGTACAAACCAGGGTTTGGCCTGGCGCACCGAAAGGTATTTGATCGCTTCACCGACGAGGAATGCTGCACTACTGTCCTCAGCCTTAAAACCAGCTGGTGCAAAGGTTTTACCCTTGTTCTTCGACCCCGGATAATCAACTTGAGGCCTTAGCATCTCCCGGCCATGATCCGGCACCTGGTAACCCTTTGCCTTGAGATCGGCGAGCCAGGGTTTTGCCGTGCTGTTTACATGACAGACAGGTACCATGCCCGGCAGCACGCCTTCATAATCTTTAAGTACATAGTCTCCAGGCGCGTATTCGCGTGGATCGTGGCTAAAATCCGTGTAACCAAACAGAGCCGGTTTATAACCGGCTTTTCGGATCTCAAGCGCAACGTTGGTATGGCGCCTGTCCAGTGGGATGCCGTTGAGGATCGAGCGATGGTTATGCATGTACATGCCAGTGTACAGGCAGGCGCGAGAGGGTCCGCAAGGCGTCGCCTGGGCATAATGGTGTTTGAAAGCGACACCATCCGCCACGAGAGCATCGAGGTTAGGCGTCTTGACATGAGGGTGGCCCAGGGCAGACAGGCAATCGCCTCGCCACTGATCCGCAGTTATGAAAAGTATGTTCATCGATGCGCTCACATGGCTCAATAATTTCGGTTATCGGAGCGGCACCTGATTTCTACGCCGCGTAGTTGCCAATTTCGAACTGCCGACCCGAAGGCTCAGCTACCCGACGAGAGGCATTTTGGATTATAACGTCGATGGAACGGTTTTCAATCAAAGCCGTAATAAAGAGTCTAGTCGGGATCGACGACCTAAACTTCCGCTTCATCCGCAATTTCCTGCCAGCGGTGACAGGCGACATCGTGTTCAAAACCCAAATGACTGAGTTTCGGTTCGTCTTTGCGGCAGATATCGATAGCATAGCGGCAGCGGGTCTGAAATTTACAGCCTGGTGGTGGATTAGTCGGCGAGGGGATCTCTCCTTCCAGTTTTTGTACATTTCCCTGATCATCGGGATCGAGCGACGGGATCGCCGATAGCAATGCCCTGGTATAGGGATGCCGGGGACCGGCGAACAATTCGCTTGTCGGCGCCGTTTCTACCAACCGGCCCAGATACATCACCGCCACATGGTCACAAATATGCGCGACGACGCTCAGATCGTGGCTGATAAACAGGAAAGTCAGCCCCATCTCCAGCTGGATCGATTTCAGCAGGTTGAGTACATCCGCCTGTATCGATACGTCAAGGGCCGCAACGCTTTCATCGGCAACGATGAAGCGCGGCTCAGAAACCAGCGCCCGCGCGATTGAGATACGTTGCCGCTGGCCTCCAGAAAAGGCGTGTGGAAAGCGCCGCAGGTGTTCGAGATTGATGCGGCATTTCGCGGCGATCTCGCGTACCCGAGCGTCGGTCTCGTCACGCGTCTTTGTCAACCCCATTACTTCCAGTGGCTCGGCAATAATGTCGCGTACCGTCATGCGCGGGCTGAGCGCAGCATAGGGATCCTGAAAAATGAGCTGCGCGCGCTTGCGATACTCCCGCAGATCATCATTCTTGAGCGATGGTAAATCATAGTCAACCTCACCGTCCGAATAAGTTGCTGAACCCCGGGTAATTGGCGCCGCGCGTAACAAGGCGCGTCCGAACGTGGTTTTACCGGAGCCCGATTCACCCACCAGCCCAAAGAAACTACCTCTCTCGATGTGAACCGAGACGCCTTCAACCGCGCGCACCACTGGAGGTGGCCCAAAAAGCTTACCGCCGCGTAGTGGGAAGTGAACCGACAGATCGTCGGTGGCGATGAGTGTTTCGCTCATACTGGTGCTCCTTCTTTTTCTGCTAGCAGACAGGCAATCTGATGGCCGTCTTCGGTACTCGTGTAAACCGGAACACGTGATTCGCATTCCACGCCGAGCGAAACCGGGCAGCGTGTATTGAAAACGCAACCCGTCGGCCGGTCTAGCGGTGAGGGAATGTCGCCTTTGATCGCGGTCAAAGGTTTGTCGAGTTCGTCAAGCTTAGGCAAAGCGTCCATCAGTCCCCGCGTATATGGATGACCAGGTTTTCTCAGAACTTGCCGCACAGAACCTTTCTCGACCAGATTACCGAGATACATAACCGCCACCTGATCCACTGTCTGGGCGATGACACCCAGGTCGTGGGTGATGAACAGAATTGCCATGTGAAACTCGCTTACCAGGTCCTTCATCAAATCTATCACCTGGGCCTGGATGGTCACGTCGAGCGCGGTTGTCGGCTCATCGGCGATTAGCAGCTTGGGTTTGGTTGAAAGTGCCATCGCAATCATCGCACGCTGACGCATACCGCCAGAAAACTCGAATGCATACTGGCCGAAGCGCTGTGCCGGATCTGGAATCCCCACGCGCGCCAGCATCTCGATGGATATCTCCTTGGCTCTTGCCGCGTTCATGTCGGAATGGATCAGTAACTGTTCCACCATCTGATCGCCGATGGAGATGGCTGGGGCAAAGCTGGCCATAGGTTCCTGGAAGATCATCGAAACTGCCCCGCCACGAATAATCATACGGTCCTTCGGGCCCAGCGAAAGTACGTCTATAGCTCGATCGTCGACATTCAGTGTGATACTGCTTTTGGGGTCGTAGACGGCATTATCCGGGTTCAGCAGCATCAGCGCCTTGGCCGTCACCGACTTGCCCGAGCCGCTCTCGCCGACCAGCCCGAGCACTTCGCCCGGTGCTATATCGAAGGATACTTTTTCGACCGCGGTCACCAGGCCTTCGTCGGTTTTGAACCGAATGGTCAGGTCTTTTACTGAAATCAACGGTTTTGTCATTTTTTCGTATCTGCGTAAGGGTCAGCAGCATCACGCAGTCCATCGCCTACGAAAACAAAGGCCAGCACCAGGGTGATGAAGAAAAAAACCGGTATGAAATACCACTGGTAATTGAGCAGTACATCCGCGCTGGTCACATTTTGCAGCATTACGCCGAGTGAGTTCACCGGGTCTTTCAGACCCAGACCGATAAAGCTGAGCGCCGTTTCCGACAGCACCATATAGGGAAACGAGATGACCAGATCGACGATGATGTAGCTGGTGAAACTCGGCAGTAGATGACGCCTGATAATATGGCCTGCCTTGGCGCCGCATAACTGAGCGGCAAGCACATATTCCTGGTTTCTCTCGGTCAACAAATGTGTTCGAACCCGCCGCGCCAGTGTCGGCCAGCCGACAAACCCGAGGATGATCGAGATGAATAAAAAACGTGTCTCCGAACTCCAGGTAGCGGGAATGAATGCGGCTAGCGCCATAAATAATGGAATGGTTGGAATGGTTCGTACCGCGTCCGTCATCATTTGCAGCACGGAATCGATCCAGCCGCCGTAATATCCCGAAATACCGCCAATCATCAATGCCAGCACAAATGCAATAAATACTCCGATGGTCCCTACCGCGAGCGAAGTGTTGATCGCCTGGAGCGTTCTGGAATAAATATCTTTACCGGTCGAGTCGGTGCCGAAAATATGTATCTTGCCCGAGTCAACGCCAAATAAATGGGTATTAAATGTCATGCCGAAGAGTGTATATTCGTCACCCTGCGGAAAGAAAACCACGTACCGACGGGCCTCCAGGCTCGTGTCGATCTCGGTAACCCAGCGAAAATTAGTCGCAATCGAGCGGCTACGTTTAAAGCTGTAGATAAACGGTCGCAAGGAACAGCCGTTTTCATCGCAGAAACTCGGGACATTCGGAGCACCGTTTAAGTAGTCTTTATTTCGGCCGGCAATAGTAGGGTCATAAGGTGTCAGAAACGGTGCGAATAATCCAGACAAGATCAACACGGCGAGAACACCGGCACCTACCATGGCGGCTTTTTGTTTTTTAAACCGTGTCCAGATTAACTGTCCCTGGGAGGCGGTGAAATATGCCTCCTTGCGTTTCTGGTCCACATTTACATCTACATTTGTAGTATCTGTCATGTCATTTATCCCAGAATGCTACGGCGAACACGTGGATCGGTCAGCGCCAGAATGATGTCCGTGATGAAGTTAATCCCGACAATGCTGGCGGTGAGCATAAATATAATCGCGCCGGCCAATTGCTGGTCGTTCGATCGCGCAAGCGCCTCGATTAACAGTGATCCGGCTTCGGTCAGGGTCAGGATTAGCGCCACAATCGGTAACTCGTTAAATATGCGATTCAAGTCGAATCCGAGCGAGTTGATGATTGGCCCAAGCGCGTGACGGGCCGGATAGCGCCAAAGCAATGTACTTCCGGTTACACCGCGGGCAGACGCGGCAACCACATAGAGTTTGCCTACCTCATCGGACATTAGTGCACGAACGGTCTGAATTGCAAAAGCGGTCGCCGACCAGGCCAGAATAAATACTGGGAGCCAGGCACGCGAGAGAAAATCCTTAACCCGATCAATAGACCAGGCCGCATCGCGAAACTCTTTAGAAAATAGCCCGGTCAGGGTGTCACCGAAATATATCGTCGAAAACAGCATAATCATCAGTGCCAGTAAAAAATTTGGCAAAGCCAGGCCGAGGTAACTGACCAGTCTGAGGCTGTTGTTGACAATCGGACTTTTTGATGTGGCCGAAATGATTCCGACCGGGATAGCAATCAGGTAAGCGAGCAGTAATGAGGTAAGGCAAATGCCGAGGCTTAACCAGAATTTCTGCCCCAGTAGTTCGCTGATGTTAAGACGCAAGATGCAACTATCGCCGAACTCGCCTTGAAAAGCATTAATAATCCAGCTTCCCCAGCGTACCAGGTAAGGCCGATCCAGACCCAGGCGAGCACGTTCGGCATCGATGTCGGCAATGGTTATTGCCCCACCCTGGGAACTCTTGAAAGCGAGGTAGCGTTCTGCACAGTCGCCCGGCACAAGTTCCATCAAACTGAAAACAATCAGGGAGACCATGATCAGCGTAAACATCGCTAATAATGCACGCGTGATTGCGAAACGAGCGAATAGCATTCTCTTCTGCGCTCCTACCTATTTTCTTGCCGAATGGGGTCTGGTCGACCCGCCCGAGTAAAAATCATCGATTTCAGTTATCCGCGGGCATCAACAATACCCGCGGACCAACCATTTCTAAAAACTTACTTGTCAAAATACCACTGAGGACCACGGTACGGATAAGACCTGTAGTAGGAATAAGAGGCCGTCTTATATTCAGGATGGTTTTTCAGGGTATTGCTGTGATAAACCGGTGACGCCGACTTCACAGTACCGATGAAGAGCAGGTTTTCGGTCATGGTTTTTACCAGCTTCTGACCCATTCGATTGGATTCAGCAGAGCCCGCTGTCGCCGCCTGAAAGGCACTGATATCATCCATCATCTCATAGGCATACGCAGGTGGTTTCACACCTGAAGCGCCATCCGAGTCGAGATACTCACCCCAAAGCATGGCTGTTCTCTGGTTGAAATAGTTATCGTAGGGCGGAATGAAAATCTCGGAAATACCCAGGATGACAGCCAATGGCTGACCTTTTAAGTACATGGTGACATCGAGCTGGTTGGATGACATGGCCGAACGAAATTCATCCGTGGTGACTTCCTTGACCGTATTATTGATGCCCACGGCAGCCCAGTGCTGACCGATCAGTTCGACCTGTTTGATCGACATCGACTGCGTGGCGACCTGAAGATTCAGTACCAGCGGACTGCCATCGAGCAAGTCGCGCATGCCGTCCCCATCAACGTCTTTCATGCCCATTTCGTCCAGCAGCTTGTTGGCTAACTTCGGATCAAACTGAGCGTAATGTTGTGTCCACTTTTTATCAACAAAAGTGGGGGTCGGAGAAAAGCCGATATATTGCTGGGTAATACCCGTACCGAAGAACACAACGTCGTTGATTTCATCACGGTTGATGGCCACAGACATCGCCTGGCGAAACCTCAGATCACCGAAAACCTTACGCTTTTCCAGGTCCTCAGAGGTCACGTTAAAGGCAAAGGTTGACATTGCGACTTCGGGTTTCAATACCACCGTGAAGTTGCCTTTTTCCTGGTTTTCCAGCAGCAGAGGAGCGTGATCGAGATTCAAGGCCTGTTGCTTGAAAGAGACTTCGCCATTCATCAGCTTCAGCAAGCGAACTTCGGCTTCACCAACAAATAACTCGTCCTGCTCATTGATGTAGGGTAGCTGGTTACCGGCAGTATCGACCATATAGAAATAAGGATTGGCAACAAAGTGACGACCCTCGGTGCTTTCCGCAATGACAATATGGCTTTCCAGTGTCGGGTGCGCGTGTAATGGCAAAATCGAGAGCTTGTCAGAGTTTGTCAGCATCGGAGTCGGTGTGTCCATCCAGTCAGAGCTGCCGTAGTAGGCGGCAATGGCTGCATAGCCGTTTTCGAAACCCAGTTTTTGCGCATTGGCATCGGCATCCGGATTAACCGCTGGATGCCACTGGCCAAGAAAATGTTTGGGCTGGAAACCCTGTGCATAGTGATTGGCGAAATGCGACAGCAGGCCGGGTTTTGGAGAAGGCAGGTTGAAACGCACTGTTTGCGCGTCGATAACATCGACCGTCATCGGCTTACCGCCTACCAGAACATAATCTTTTGGCTTTTCTCGTACATTCGTGTCGATCGCCAGGTTTTCATACCAGAACTCGACATCTTCTGCACCGAAAGGCGCCCCGTCCGACCATTTGTGGCCTTTGCGCAGGAAAAACGTCAGTTGGGTAAAGTCATCGTTCCACTCCCAGCCTTTGGCGACGTTTGGCACGATGGTTTCAAGATCGTCCGAATAACGCACCAGGTTGACGTGACGAACCGCCATCATGTCTGATGTGCCTGATTCGGTCGCATTTGACAGCGCATCAAATGTACCACCGTACTTACCAATCGAATCGTAAGGTGCGACCACCAGTGGTTCCTGGGGCAGGCGGTCGGCCAGCGCCGGCAGTTTCGGATTTCCGTAAATCTTGCCATTCAACTTGCCGATATCCGGATTTTCCGAAAATTTCAGTTTGCAATTGGCTAATTTCTGAAACTCTGCCAGCGAGAACTGCTGCGGATATTGGCCCTTGATGCCCATGTCATTAGCTACTGTAACTTCCGGACAAGCTGCGGCCAATGCTTCACTGCCAATGCCGACCTGCAACATCATCAGTGCGGCCCCGGCATATATTGGAAGCCTCGGGTTCAAATATTTCATATTGGTTATCCTCGTAAGATTTTTTTAGATCAATAGATTTTCTTTAGAAATTATTTTTTTACTTCTTAATTACAACTTATTTTTCGTTGCTCGAAGGCAGGCTACTCGGGCATACAATAGTTGTCAATGGTGATTACACTCTATAAACGGACAGGGAATTAAAAAACTGATGGTGCGCGCCTGGCTATTTCGAAGAAAGTCATTCAGGGTATTTATTTCGAAATGTTAGCAATCCTGGAGCACACGATGATTATTATTACCATTGTGACCAGGCTGGCTTAAATATTCATCAATCACCATTCAGTCTGCGGGGCGTCGGCATCAATACAAAGCAAACTTTGGCTGGCATTCAGGTATCTAGTAACGAAACCAGATCCGGTGCCTGTTCGACACGCCGCATAATAATTGGTTTACGGTCTTGCAATTTTCGCGGTTTAAGCGGATTAAAGCCAAACAGTTTCGAGACACGACGAAACTCCGAATCAGACACAAACTGAGCCATGTATCCGGTAGCGTGTCCGACTAATCGTAACTTTGGAAACTCCTTTTGCCAACGAGTCATAGGTATGCGCCTCGCCAAGATCGATTTGGTCTGCCTGACTAATTCCTGTTGCTTCAATTTTAACGCCAATGCTTCGGATCGATATCCGCGTTGTTCGATAATTTTAATAAGATTGCGCGCGCGAATACGCGCTCTGGAAGTTTTTATCAGGCTATAGGTAAAATCGTTGGGTAATATGCGTTCGTCGAATTGATCCGTGACATAATCGCATATGTCAGGTTTTCGCAGCAGAATTAAAAACCCGTTTGCATCACGACCGATGATTGGAGTCGACCCGGTAAAAAAATCACTATAAAACTGCACACCTGCCAGATTCGCCTCGATGTCAGCATAACTGACGATACCGGTAATCCGTGTTCCCATGTAGCTTCGCTCAAATGCCAGGGATAAAGACCTTATGTCTTTAAGGTCATAGTTTTTACGCTTGCTGCGAATTGCATTGAAATAATGAAATCCATCATCGAATAAATGGGTTATCTTGTCTGCACCCATACGTACATCGCATACCCTAATTATCGAGGCAAGATGAAACCGGGACGGTATATAACGCCACCTTCCCTCGTGATAGACGCTCTCTTCGGGATACATCTGAATGCGCTCGAATTGAGGCCAGCCCCTACATTTATTAGTGCCGATGCATCGCTCAAATATCCCCCAGGCTACGTCCCGAATATAACTGGATCTAAATTCGCTAAAAAACCTGAACTCTAATTCAGTATCATCAAGTAATAGTTTCTGCGGGTATGCGAAGTTTGTTTTATCTATCACTGTCTGGATTTGATCGGTAAGTCGATTGTTGAGCAGTGTGGCGGAGTCTGCTAGTGGTATGTAGGCATATGTCCATGGATCTGACTCACTAGCCTCAGTGATAGTTGAGGTTGCGACGAAAAAGCTGGTAAACAATAATGCGCCTAAAGTTTTTTTGCATATCATTTCAAAGCCACCGCTATTTCCCTATTGGTCAGTTTCAACTATGCCGGTTTATGGTAGATAACGATATAGAACAGACCATCAATTTGCGTAGGTATTGACTTACAAACGCGCCTTTAGAGGATATTCAAGCAATTGATTAGGCCGACAATTGATAGCCTCAATGTGCAACAGTGCCCCTTTATGGTCGGGCATGAAAGTAACCTGATACACGAAACCAGTATAAACATACGATCCCAAGAGGCTTATTTGTCAATACTTTTGGATAAAAGGTTGCGCAATGTTAAACCTCGGAGCAGTCTAATTCTCGCAAGTTTGACAGTAGGGCGACTTGAGCAGCAATACTTTTTTCGCCAAATTAACAGGGATAGGGAGAGGATGTCATGAAATATATCTACAGGATAGTATCGCTAATCGAATGGACTGCAGTTTCTTATTTTGCCATTCCGGAGTCTATTTTCAGGGCATCTCGAATACAATGTGAAGAATGGATGAGTGAGGTGGAAGCGAGCCTTACGCAGATCAATACAAATTCCCCTCGCATTTATTTCTCACCGATTATCCCTCCTGCCAGTCGACCAATAATTAATTTTTTGAACACTATTAAAATGACGCTGCGCTAACACCTAGATACCGCCAGAACAGGAGGCACAAGGATGTCACTACAACAAGAAAGCATATTTACATCAAGACCCTGCTCGATTTCGCTGCTGATAACGCTGCTGAGTATCGCATCAACTGCCTGCGGTACACTCAAGCCGAATATACATCCCATGTCATTAACGGAAATACAGGTTCAGCCCGAGATTCAGTTCGAGCCCATAAATCACTATCAATACCAGGAACAGACAAGTTCTGATCTCGCCCTAAAGGGTTCGAGAAGCGGAGCAGCGATGGCTAACGGCATCACCTTGCTTGCCGAAACCGCGTATATAGACCCGGTGTTACGACCATTTTCCACTGCAAAAGCCTACTATGCGCTGATGCTAAAATCTGCAGGTGGCATATTTAAACGTGCCGCAATCAGTACCATTAAATTCCCTATATTAGAACAAACTCCTTTACCTCCCGTCTCGAATCAAGCTGGGATGGATCTGGAATTGTGGGAACAGGATCTTGACGCTATCGTCGGTAGAAAATCAACTTTGGGCACTATTCGTTATCTAGTCGATGGCGATGAATACTTCCCCAGATTAATCGAAGCCATCGACAATGCGGAAGATGCCATCGATATCCGTACTTACATTTTTGATAACGATGATGTTGGCCTGGAAATGGCTGATATTCTGCGGCAGAAATCCACCCAGATAAAAGTCAAGGTACTGGTAGATGGACTGGGAGATCTATTCGCAACCAACATAGACTCAGAAACTATGCCTGTTGACATAGAGCTGCCACCGTCAATTACCGAATATTTGAAATATGAGTCTAAGGTTAAAGTCCGCAGGCAGAGCAATCCCTGGTTCACGGGTGATCATGTAAAGACCACTATAATCGATCAACATACCGCCTTCGTCGGCGGCATGAATATTGGTCGTGAGTATCGTCACGACTGGCACGATCTGATGATGGAAATCACTGGACCGGTAGTCAATCAACTTCAATACGAATTCGATAAGGCCTGGATAAAATCAGGTCTGCTTGGAGACTTAGGATTACTTTCTCGTATATTGCGTGGATACGAGCGCGATAACAACGGGGATGGCTATCCAGTCAGGATCATATCTACCTCGATTCACGATTCACAAATCTATCGAGCGCAACTGGCGGCCATTCGCCGCGCGCAGAATTATATCTATATACAAAACGCATATTTTTCTGACGATAGCATTCTCTACGAACTGGCCAAAGCCCGTCGGCGCGGTGTTGACGTTCGCGTTATCGTGTCCTCCAGCAACGATAGTGGTGCGATGAATCTCAGCAACGAAGTAACCATCAATACGATGCTGAAAAACGGTATCCGGGTGTATTCCTATCCAGGTATGACTCATGTCAAGGCTGCCGTGTACGACGGCTGGGCTTGTTTAGGGTCGGCTAATTTCGACAAACTGAGCTTGCAGGTTAACCAGGAAATCAATCTTGGCACATCGCACCCAGAAGCCGTGCAACAACTATTAGACCGGGTATTTATGCCGGATTTCAAAATTTCCACTGAACTCCACGAACCGATACCGACCAGGTGGAAACACCGTATCGCCGAACTGATCGCAGACGAAATTCTCTGACTAGAGACAAACCGGATATATTGATAATTGATGAGTAAGTAAGCACCTGCTCCTTCATCATCAATACCAATTATTAAAGCAAAAGATCGTTCCGACTCCAGGTTGCTGCTGAATTTTAAAATTACTCTACTTTAACTCGTTGTAAGAATCTTCTGCGCAATTAAAACAACGCACTCTAAATCTGCTAGTGGGGTTTATTACTGGTTTAGTTTTTTATGGATGAAACCCGAGGCGGATGGC
>CBDUSZ010000099.1:0-11457 GCA_965370015.1 uncultured bacterium
AAATTACGACATCGAAATCAAGGCGCCCATGCTTGATTATGCAAGGAAAAAAATGCCGGGTTTTATAGTGCATGCGACAGTATTTCTGGTCGAATGAATTCGACCCTACGGGGGGATTACGTTTTTCGTAGGGCCGAATTCATTCGGCCTGCGGCCGGGGATCATTTGTAGGGCCGAATTTATTAGGCCGTCCATAATTTTACCTGGGTCGGGGTGATCATATGAATTCGGACGATCGAGTTATGCTGGTCGAATGAATTCGACCCTACGGATTCTCCCTTTCCTTCAACGCTTTCGCCATAAATACGCTGAGTGGGTCGGGCTTATAGTCACCGTAGGGCGGACACTCCTGATAACCAAGGCTCTTGTATAAACCGATCGATTCGGGTTGAGAGGGTCCGGTTTCGAGGCAGCAGAGCATTATTTTATTATCGATTAAATGTTGTTCCAGGGCAGTCATGATTATTCGAGAAGCCCCCTGGCCACGATAGCGCGGATCGACAAATAAATTCTTGATTTCGCCATACTGCGGTGATGCAGCCACACGCTTAACTGCGCCAATACCAAGCAGTGTTTGCTGAACATAGACCCCTATAAAATATATATTCTGCGCCAGCAACTGTTGCGGATCTTCCTGGTGGATGCATTCGGGTGGGTAGAGTTCAGCCTGGTACTGGCGCGAGCGCTGAATCAGTGCATCGACGTCATCTGAAAGAATTTTGATTGGCTTGATTTCCATCTTTTAAACAACCTAAAACCGTAATGACAGGCAACTCAATCCGCCGTCGAGCTTTTGGAACTCGGAAACATCGAGCTCGATAACCGAGTACCCCAACCCACGAATTTGTTCACCGCTTTGTGGGTAGCCCGACGCCATCAGAACATGGTCATTAATCCATACACAATTAGCGGCATAACGTTCGGATTCGACAATCTCAATATGGTTGAAGTCAGCAAAATCGGCTTTGCTAACAAGCTCGCCGGCCACCACCAGGTTATTATTTTCCAGATAAGATACCGATGACTTCAAATGCAGGGTTTCGCTGATCGAAACTGTCGAACCGCTATACCCGGAAGTTTGCAAAAAACCAATCATTTGTGCTGCACCATCGGCATTAGTTCGCTCGGATAATCCAATATAACAATGATCGCCAACCATCATAATATCGCCGGCATCGACTGTACCGGGTGACTGAATTGCATCAACCCTGGGATAAAAATCACTCAATCGAGAAGAAACTGCGGCTACCTCTCCGCGGCGAGATGCCGCGCCGGGATGAGTCACAATCGCACAGCGTGGCATCAACAACGCGACATCCTCGACAAACATCGAATCCGGATAACGATCATCCGCTTCGATTACCGAAACTGTTAATCCACAGGACTCCAGAGCCTCTACATACTGGCCGTGCTGCTTCAGCGTCAGCTCGTAATCTGGCTTACCCAGTCCCGCTGTGGTGATGCCATCGGCCAGGCTTTTCGCCGGAGTACGTACAATTGCGTTTTTAAACATTATCTCTCTCAACTAATTGATCTAATAAGCAGCCCAGTAATCGCTGACCGCCAGGCGTATGCGTTTAACCGCTTCCTCGACCAACGAACGCGGACAACCAAAGTTCAGGCGCATAAATCGCTCATCACCGAAATCACGGCCAGCAGACAGGCCCACGCCGGCCTGCTCAAAAAACCTGGGGGGATTTTTCAGCCCGAGTTCGGATACATCAATCCAGGCCAGATAGGTCGCCTCGACCGAATCAAGTTTAAGGCCCTTTATGGCATTGATTTCGCGCAGCAAATAATCTCGATTGGCTCGCAGGTAGGCAACCTGTTGCTGATTCCAGTCATCGCCCGATTCATAGGCAGCCTGTGCAGCGACGTATCCCAGGGCAGTTACATAGGGCACTATTCCCTGCTTCGCTTTTTTATATTGACGCCGCAGTTTCCGGTTGGGAATTATCGCGAACGAACAACCGAGCCCAGGCGTGTTAAAAGTTTTACTTGGCGCCATCAAGGTGATGCTACGTGCTTCAATTTCCACATTCAACGAGGCTATCGGAATGTGTTTTTTGTCGGCATCGAGAATAAGATCACTGTGGATTTCATCCGCGCAAATGACCAGGTCTCGCGTCACTATCAACTCGGCGAGGCTGTTTAACTCATCGCGATTATAAACTGATCCACCGGGGTTTTGCGGGTTGCATAACAACAATAGCTGGTCATCCCTGGATATATTCCGCGCCAGCCACTGCTGATCTAATACCCACCGCAGGTTCGACTGAATCATCGGTACTGGTCGCCGGGTACGCGCACTTAATTCGGGCGCCTCGGTGAAAGGTGGGTAGATCACCGATGGGGTGAAAACTCCATCACCACTGGAACCCACTATGCGACAGGCCAGGTTAAGCCCGTTCACCACCCCCGGCTGCCACACCAGCCACTCCGCTTTGATCTCCCACTGGTATAATCGCAGCATGCGTTCGACGACGATTTCGGTTAACTCTTTCGGCACCCCGGCATAGCCAAATACCCCATGTTCGATACGTTGTTTCAGCGCCTCGGCAATGCATGGGGCAACGCAAAAATCGGAGTCAGCAACCCACATGGGTAATATATCGGTACCCTTATATCGTCTCCACTTGATGCTATCGCTATTCCTGCGATCGATCAAAGTGTCAAAGTTAGCGGTGTTTACCATGCTGCTGTTCAATTTTAAATCAGTCACGAATGCATCGGCGTTTTTGCGAAAATGCAGAAATTATCTCAGCGGAAAAGCCTGGATGAAGCAGGGCCATAACCGCTGAATTCCATCTTAAAATACCTGGACTGTCGGACATAATACCTTGCACTTTACAGGTTGATATTGTACAAAGAGTGGGCAAAGAATAATAATTACATCCGAACGAGCCTGTCTTGCTATAGCTTGATTAAAAACAAAAGAAATACACCCTTTTGATTCTGGCTATTCTTGATATTTATAATAAACAGTTCTTGAGCAATGCGATAGAACATACTTGGGGTATCATCATGAAATTTTCAAAATCTCTACTGAAGGTTGCGCTAATTGGTTTGCTATCAATTGGTGTGGCGCAGGCCGGAGCGGTGCTTGACAGCATCATGGCGAAGAAATCTATCAAGGTTGCGACCGATGCTAACTGGCCGCCGCAGTCATTTATCAACGACCAGAATGAAATGGATGGATTTGACGTCGACGTTGCACGCGAAATCGCAAAACGCCTGGGCGTCAGCATAGAATTCATTACCCCCAGCTGGGATATTATTACCGCCGGCAACTGGAATGGTCGCTGGGACCTGCATGTTGGCTCTATGACCCCGACTAAAGTACGCGCCGAAAAGCTGACATTTCCTGCGGTTTATTATTACACCCCGGCAGCAGTGGCAGTTCACAAGAGTTCTAAAATTTCGACCGTAGCAGGTTTGAGCGGTAAGAAAGTCGGTACCGGCACCGGCACAACGTTTGAACTTTACCTGCAAGGGGATCTTTCTATTGACGCCGCAGGTGCACCGAAATTCGAATACCAGATCAGCAATCCCACGATCAAATCATACGAAACCTCGACCATCGCACTCGATGATTTGCGTTTAGGCGATGGCGTGCGCCTGGATGGCGCGGTCAGTAGTTTACCAGTGTTTCTCGAAGCAATCGAAAATGGTTATCCTATCAAGGTAGTTGGCGAGCCAATTTTCTACGAGCCACTGTCGGTAACCATCGATCTGGGCGACCACGAGCTGGACCACGAACTGGAAGAAATAGTCGCTGCGATGCGTAGTGACGGCACCCTGAGTAAAATTTCGATAAAATGGTACGGTGTCGATTACGCAACCACCAAGTAGCCCGACCGACCATTACACAGTGGGCGAGGGCGAATTTTGATACAGGATACGGTTACCGAGGAGCAGTTACTTAGAAAACCCCGGTTTGTATTAATCCTGTTCGCTCTCACCTGTATCGCTTTTTTTATTATTGACCCGTCGCAATCTGCGGCGGGTCATTTTCTTGCACCGGTAATCGGTGATCCGGCTGAAAGCGGATTTTACGGTCGCTTCGTCACCTCGTTTACGCTCGCCCTGCTGTTCGTCCTGAACCTGATCAGCATTAGTTTACTACCCGAGTTTCGCTACCAGGTTATCGTTGTCTGGATCGAACTGTTAATCCTGTTTCTTACCTTTTTTTACAGCTTTAATCTGAGCTTCGAGTTTATTCAGAGCAAAATCTGGTTCATGATTACGCAGGGTATTTTTACCACGCTGTACGTATCGGCGATATCGATTGCGATCGCATTTGTAATTGCAATTATTGGCGCGGTAGCCAAGCTTTCATCGAATGGGTTTGCATTTGCCATTGCGAGTTTTTATACCTCATTCTTCCGCGGCCTGCCCTTATTAATGCAGGTCTACCTGATATACCTCGGGTTTCCCCAACTCGGATTTGTGATCGACGCCGTACCCGCAGGTATCATTGCATTATCGCTGTGTTATGGCGCCTACATGACTGAAATTTTTCGTGCCGGCATCATGAGTATCGACGAAGGCCAGTGGGAAGGTTCGCGCGCCCTCGGTTTCAAGTTTGGCCTGACCATGCGTAAAATTATTCTGCCGCAGTCCATTCCGTTAATTATTCCGCCGACTGGCAACCAGTTTATCGCGATGCTGAAAGACAGTTCGCTGGTATCGGTTATTGGTGTGTGGGAATTAATGTTCCTCGCCAGGACGCTAGGTAATAAAACCTTCAACCATATGGAAATGTTGATAACTGCCGCAATGCTTTACTGGATGATGACCATGGTACTTGAGTACATCCAGTCACGCATCGAGCGTAAATACCGTAAAAAACAGAAACGCTAATGACTGACAAAGAGCAAAATTCCGCTGGCCCAATCATTTCAATCCAGGGAGTGAATAAATTCTTTGGCGAGTTTCAGGCCCTGGGTGACATTACCCTCGACGTTAATATCGGCGAACGCATTGTTATTTGTGGCCCCTCCGGCTCGGGTAAGTCAACCCTGATTCGTTGTATCAATCGTCTCGAAGCCCACCAGTCCGGTACCATTCACGTGGATGGCGTAGAACTGCACCAGCATATGAGAGATATCGATAAGGTGCGTTCCGAGGTCGGCATGGTATTCCAGAATTTCAATCTGTTTCCACATATGACCATACTCGAAAACTGCACCGCGGGGCCGATGTGGGTCAACAAGGTATCCGCAGAAGAAGCGCATGAAATAGGCATGAAGTATCTAAACCGGGTGAAGATCCCGGAACAGGCCGATAAGTACCCAACCCAGTTGTCCGGTGGGCAACAACAGCGGGTGGCAATCGCCCGCGCGCTATGCATGAACCCGAAAGTTATGTTATTCGACGAGCCCACTTCAGCGCTCGACCCCGAAATGGTGGCCGAGGTGCTCGACACCATGATCGACCTGGCGAATAGCGGTATGACAATGATTTGTGTCACCCACGAAATGGGTTTTGCGAAACAGGTAGCCGACCGGGTGGTATTTATGGATGAAGGAAAAATTGTCGAAGCCGCCGAACCGATTCAATTTTTCGAAAACCCACAATCGGAACGTACACGCAAGTTTCTCAGCCAGGTGTTAGTGCATTAACCCAGTATACACCGCACCATCCAATCCCAATGACAATCCGACCTGCCCAGCCTGGTGATGCTAGCGCGATAAAAGCATGTGCCATTGATGCGTACGCCTGCTACATCGAACTTATTGGCAAGAATCCAGCACCGATGGTTGCCGACTTCGAAACACAAATTGAGCAGGGCATCGTTTATATCGCTTCGGATAACCAGACTAAAATCCAGGGTTTCATCGTTTTTTACCCCAGGGAAGACCATGTGCATCTTGAGAATGTCGCGGTTTTTAGCCAATTTCAGGGTATGGGTATTGGCAAAAAGCTGATTAGTTATTGCGAATATTTTGCCAAACAACACAGCTATTCAAAAATCGAGCTTTATACCAATGAGCAAATGACCGAGAATCTTGAGCTATATGCCCACCTCGGTTATACGGAATTCGACCGGTCCAAAAGGGATGGTTTCAACCGGGTATTTTTCAGAAAAGAGATTTAACTATGAACAAGTCCATCGATTACCGCAGTGACACCCTGACGCAACCGACCCCGGAAATGCGCGAATGCATGGCCCATGCAGCCGTCGGCGACGATGTGTATGGCGAAGATCCGAGCGTGAACAAACTCGAACAAACGGCGGCACAATTACTCGGCAAGCAGGCCGGACTTTTTGTCAGCAGTGGCACACAGGGAAATTTACTCGCCATGCTGTGCCACTGCCAACGCGGCGATGAGTATATCAGTGGCGATATCTACCACGTACAAAGTAGCGAGGCCGGGGGTGCAGCGGTACTCGGCGGCATAGCTTCAACCGCAATAGCGATCGGCGAACAACTTGAAATACCGCTCGATAGCTTGCGCCAGGCAATTAAATCTGACGATGTTCACCATCCAGTCTCGCGCCTGCTATGCCTGGAAAATACCGTGCATGGCCGGGTACAGTCGCAATCCCACCTGCAGGCTTTATGCGATCTGGCCCACAACGCTGGTCTGCTTTGTCATTTAGACGGGGCAAGATTAATGAATGCGGCTATTGCGCAGGGAATCAGCGCGGCGCAGATATCCGCGCCTTTTGACAGTGTATCTCTGTGCCTGTCGAAAGGGCTGGGCGCACCGGTAGGCTCGGTACTTTGTGGCTCAAATGAGTTTATCCATAAAGCCCGCAGAAATCGTAAGCTACTCGGTGGCGGCACGCGCCAGGCGGGTGTGCTGGCCGCTTGCGGACTTTATGCCCTGGAAAACAATATCGAACGCCTGAGCGAAGATCACAGCAACGCCGAACAACTGGAAAAAGGCCTCGCTGCATTGCAGGCGATGCCCGTTGAGCAGCACACCAACATGGTTTTTATCAGGCCTGCGAGCGAGCATATTGCTGCATTATGTGAGCATCTTCACGAGTACGGCATTATTGTCAGCAAAGACTCACCGACAATACGCATGGTCACCCACCTGGATATCAGCAGTGACGATATAGCGCGCACGATCGAGGTTTTTAAGGAGTATTTTGCCAAAAACCCGTAGGGCCGTTTAGTCTGGGCAAGCGCTGATTTAACCCTGTCTTTCAGTCGCTACCTGTGAGCGATGATTGCGCGGTGAACTGCCAAAATATTTACGATAACAGGCGGTGAAATAAGACTGGGTTTCGAATCCGGTAGCGATGGAAATATCGATAACGCTGTTATTCGTATTCAATAGTAATTGCTTGGCGTGCAACAGGCGTAGCGACAAATAATACTGACTCGGTGTGACCTCTCGAAACTTGTGAAATAGACGTTCAATCTGGCGCAGGGAAAGCTTGCATTTATCCGCGATTACAGGCAATAACAGCGGCTCCTCTATATTGGATTCCATCAAGTTAATGACATCGATCAATTTCGGCGCACTCATTGCCAGATCTATGCGATCGGCCATCTGTTGTGAATCGATTTCGGTACGAATGCGATCGTGTTGAAATTGCTGCGAAATTTGTTGTGCCAGAATCCGACCATATTGATTTTCTATTAACTTCAACATCATATCGAGCGCCGCGGTACCACCCGAGCAGGTAAATCGCCTGTTATCGATTTCGTACAAAGTGAATGTCACTTCAAGCTGGGGATAGATTTCCTTAAATACCGGGATATTTTCCCAGTGAATCGTGCAGCGGCAATTATCCAGTAACGCGGCTTTTGCGAGGATAAAACTGCCCGAACTGACGCTACCCAGATTAACCCCCTGACTGGCAAAACTTTTTAGGCATTTAAGCGTTTTAGAATCATCGAAATGCTGTGCCGAATTAGACGCACAAATAAGCAGGGTTTCGAGGTTTCTGGCTTCGCTGAGTGGACGGGTTGGTACGATAATTCCGCTGCTGGCCGAAACTGGCTCATTATCAGGCGCGAAATAATACCATTCGTACAATTGGTTACCCGATAACCGATTCGCCGTGCGCATCGAATCAACCACACAGCTAAACGGTATCAGCGGGTATCCATCGATGAGGAGAATGCCAATTTTTTCAGTTTCTGCGGGTATGATCATATCTCCGGTTATTAAGAAGCCCTGCAAAGGGTAGAATTTCCCTAAACATGCCAGGATCAGGTTAAGCGCATATTATCTTAATCTGTACTATCAACAACCCAATTTAATCACAGCAGCGCTTCCCATGACGCTGGCAAACAGCTCGAAGTCGCCCCTGGATCAGTCTCTTTCAGGCGAAAAACCATACTTAATTGGTTAATTTAAACCCACTACTCGCCTGCACGATTCGGGCGTATTATGGAGTTACCATGAGTGAAACAAACAGGTCAGATCGCGGACGTCGCGGTCGCAGTGGACGCCAGGGCCGCCGTGCCGGAACTGCCGTGGTTACCCCGGACAAGCCTTATATCACGCGCAAGATTCCATATTTTGAAGTGCTCGATGAAGAAGGGCTGCAAATCATTGAAAACAACGCCGAGACCATACTCGAAGAGATTGGCATCGACTTTCGCGATATGCCCGAAGCGCTCGAAATCCTGAAAAAAGGTGGCGCTGAAATCGATGGCGAACGAGTACGATTTCCACGTGGCATGTGTCGCTCGATCATCCAGGCATCCGCACCCAGCGAGTACACGCATCATGCCCGCAATTCTGAGCGCAACGTCCAGATAGGAGGCAAAAACACCGCCTTCGTACCCGCCTATGGCAGCCCGTTTGTATTTGACCTTGATAAAGGCCGACGCTACGCAACCCTGGAAGATTTTCAGAATTTCGTCAAACTCGCTTATTCATCACCATCCATGCACCTGTCCGGTGGCACTATTTGCGAACCTGTCGATGTGCCGGTAAACAAGCGCCATCTGGACATGGTGTATGCGCATATTAAATATTCCGACAAGGGTTTTATGGGTTCAGTTACCGCACCGGAACGCGCCCAGGATACTGTCGAAATGATCAAAATTCTCGCTGGTGACAACTATATCGACCCCGCAACAGGACGACCGAGAACCTACGCCACCAGCCTGATCAATGCCAACTCACCTATGACTTATGACGATACTATGCTCGGTGCAGCCAAGGTTTACGCGGAAAACAACCAGGCCTGTATCATCACACCATTTATTCTGGCGGGTGCGATGTCACCGGTAACCGTAGCCGGTACAGCCGCGCAATCGCTGGCCGAGGCCCTTGCAGGGCTCACATTTGTACAGTTGGTAAACCCCGGAGCACCGGTGATCATGGGTAGCTTTGCCAGCTCGATGTCGATGCAATCCGGGGCGCCGACCTTCGGCACCCCTGAACCTGCGCTGGTGCTTTACATCATGGCAGCGCTTGCGCGCCGCCTCGGTGTACCGTTTCGTTCCGGTGGTGGTCTTTGCGCCTCGAAATTACCCGACGCTCAAGCCGCTTCGGAGGCAATTAATACGATGTTGCCGGCTGCGCTCGCAGGCGTCAATTTCGTGTTGCATGCCGCTGGCTGGCTGGAGGGCGGATTATCCATGGGGTACGAGAAATTTATCATGGACGTCGACCAGGCAGCCATGCTGGAAATTATACTCGAAGGGGTCGACCTGTCTGAAAACGGCCAGGCAATGGACGCCATTCGCGAGGTCGGACCGGGGGTGCATTTCCTCGGATGCCAGCATACTCAAAATAACTTCAAGACGGCCTTTTATCGCTCTCCGATCGCCGATAATAACAGCTTCGAACAATGGCAGGCGGATGGTAGTCTCGATCATTCACAGCGCGCAAACGCACGCTGGAAAAAAGTACTGGCCGAATATCAGGCACCGCCAATCGACCCAGCGATTGATGAAGCCCTGCTCGACTACATCAAACAACGAAAAGATTCTATGCCTGACTCGATGGTATAGAACCCGAATTCTCCAATACAATTTCGTTGTTATCGGAGATTTTGCTCGACGCGGATAAAATTTTCGTGCAATAGCCCCCATTAGCGACTAGTATTTTGCCAGTCATTGGTTATTTATTGACCAATTCCTGCTGGTAAAATTTCTAGTCGCCTGCCTATGAGCACACAAAATACCGACGTGAAGACTGATCATTTCGGATTCCTGTTAATCCCAAATTATTCGATGCTTGCATTCACCTCGGCTGTCGAACCCTTGCGCATGGCAAATAGGGCGACCCAACAACCACTCTATAAATGGACTATCTACACACTCGATGGCAATCCGGTAAAAGCCAGTAACGGGCTGGAAGTTGCATCCGATCAGAGCATCGACAAGGCCGGTGATATGTCGAAATTCTTTGTCTGCGGCGGAGTCGATATTGCTGATAGCTGGAGCAAACCGTTACAATTCGCGCTGCGAAAAATTGCCAACAGAAATATTACCGTCGGTGCGCTGTGTACGGGCAGTTACCTGCTGGCGCGGGCGGGACTACTCGACGGCTACAAGTGCACAATACACTGGGAAAATATCGCCAGCATGCGCGAGGAGTTCCCAAAGGCGCGTTTTTCGGATGACCTTTTCTGTATCGATCGCGACCGTATCACCTGTGCCGGCGGACAATCCTCACTAGATATGATGCTCAAGGTGATCAGTAATGTTCATGGGCCCAAGCTGGCAGCGCATATTTCAGAGCAGTTCATGTGTGAACGCATTCGCGGCACCGAAGATCGCCAACGCATACCATTACAACTCCACCTCGGCGCCAACCAGCCCAAACTAACCGAGGCCGTAATCCTCATGGAAGCCAATCTCGAAGAACCGATCAGCCTCGATGAGCTATCGAATTATGTCGGCATTTCGCGCCGCCAGCTAGAGCGCTTATTCCAGAAGCATCTAAGTTGTGTACCTACCCGCTATTATTTAAACCTGCGTTTAAAGAGGGCCAGACTGCTATTATTGCAAACCAGCAAATCGATCGTAGATATCGCACTTGCCTGTGGGTTTATCTCCGCACCTCATTTCAGTAAATGCTATCGCGACATGTTTGGCATTCCGCCGCGTGATGAGCGGCGCAAGTTGCAGGTCGCGCACAAAGGGGGGGATCTTGATTTGGGTGTTAAGGTGGTTGGTTGAGTTATTTGGCCCTCGTCATTCCCTTTTACTCCCGTCTTTCCCTTTTACTCCCGTCTTTCCCGCGGAGGCGGGAATCTTGTATGGATGTAGTGTGTTATATCTAAACAGGGTTTCGCACACCAAGTTTCCCCTTGCTCCGTAGTGCTCACCCAGCAAGTGCGCGAGTCACTTTTCTCGCGGTGAGAAAAGTAACCAAAAGAACCGCCCCCGAACAAGCCCTTTGATATTCCGGGCATCCTGCCCTCCACCCTTCGGGCCAGCTAAAGCTGTTCTAAATTGCTCCAGGCAATTTAGTCGTCAAAATAGCGCCCATATCAGGGTCGGCCCACACGCGCTCCCGGCACGGGTG
>CBDUSZ010000100.1:0-11421 GCA_965370015.1 uncultured bacterium
GGCAGCGCTAGGGTTGACTATCATGGTTGGCGGCAATCCGCTGGCGGGTAGTCTATTTGGCGACCTGGTGGCATTATTCGGCATACTCGGGTTTGGACTTTACGCTGTCGTATTACGCAGGGGCAAGGCGGTTGACATGACGCCGGCAATTTTATACGCCGGTATTTTTTCTGCCCTGCCTTCTGCCGTAATGGCGATGACTGTCGGCAAAGGACTGGTCATTCCTCTACAGGAACTGTTGATGTGCGCGGGTCTGGGTGTTGTACAACTCGGCATCGGCAGCATAATGTTCGCGCTGGCATCGGTCACGGTACCGGCGGTGGAGCTCACCCTGTTTGCATTGGGTGAGCCGCTACTGGCACCAATCTGGGTTTGGCTGGTGGTCAGTGAATTACCGGCAATCAGCAGTTTTATCGGCGGTGGTATATTGCTGCTCGCGTTGTTGACGCATTTATTCGCAATTCCATCCGCTGATAGGAAAAATGACAAAAAGGCGATGAAAGCGCTGGCCGATTCGGCTGGTTGAATCCAGGTTTCCTATGACCCGAGGATTCTTATTGACTCGACACTGGCAGGATACCAGCCAGGGGCTTCGGCTCGAATTCTGGCTCAGTACCGCTAGCGGGCCATTACAGATTTTCCTCCAGGGTCAGCAGCCAATTTTTTTTATCCGTCAGAGCGATGCCGATCAGGTAGCGCAGCTAATGCGCGACTGGCGCGGTGTAGCGATTAAGCCGTTGGCGTTAAAGACGTTTAAATTTGAAGCAGTAAGCGGCGTTTATTTTGAATCACAGCAGGCGCTTTACCGGGCGCGTGATTTGCTCGCACAGCACCAGTTACCCTGCTACGAATCGGATATTCGACCAACTGACCGCTTTCTCAATGAACGTTTCATAACTGCTGCGATCGACGTCGAAGCCGAGTACTCGATTCGGGCTATTGAGAATGTGCGCCTGAAACCTGCCGACTACACGCCAAACTTCGAAGTGATGTCGATCGACCTTGAGTGTGACTATCGAAACGACGCATTGTTTTCCATCGCGTTTGTCTCGCGGCAGGTTAAGAAAACCCTGATGATTGGCGAGGGGCAGGATAACAATCTCATCGAGTTTGTTGCCGATGAAAGCGCCTTGCTCAACCGCTGGATAGACTGGGTGGAGAAAATCGACCCGGATATATTTATCGGTTGGAATGTAGTCAATTTTGACCTTCGACTGTTACAGAAAAAATCGCAGGTGCTGAATATCCCCCTGCGCATCGGCCGGTCCAGGTCGATACCCGGCTGGCGTACAGCGAAAACCGAAACCGGACATTATTTCGTTTCCATACCTGGACGCGTAGTGCTGGACGGCATCGATACTCTGAAAAGCGCCACCTACAGCTTCGCCAGTTTTGCACTGGAAGCGGTCGGCCAGGAATTGCTCGGCCGAGGAAAATTAATTGATGCCGAAGAAAAGCTCGATCCGTTATTCAAGCCAAAGGAAATTTTGCGACAGTTTCATGCGGACAAGGCCGCGCTCGCGGCTTATAACCTCGAAGACTGCCAGCTGGTGTGGGATATTTTCGTAAAAGCTGATCTGATAAATTTCTCCATCGAACGCGCGCGGTTGACTGGCCTCGAAATGGACAAGGTAGGCGGCTCGGTCGCCGCATTCGATAACCTATATCTGCCGCGTTTGCACCGCAAGGGGTTTATCGCACCCAATATCGGCGACTATGCGGGTGAGCTGAGTGCGCCAGGCGGTTACGTGATGGATTCAAAACCCGGCTTGCATAACAGCGTGCTGGTACTGGATTATAAAAGCCTGTATCCGAGTATCATCCGCACCTTCAAGGTCGACCCTTACGCACGAATAGCCGCAAAGCATGCGGCAGCTGAGGATGTTGTAGCCGGGTTCGATGGCGCCAGCTTCAGCAAAAGTGAAAATATCCTGCCCGATATTATCGCCGCTTTGTGGCAGGCGCGAGATCGCGCAAAACAGGACAAAAACGCCGCGCTTTCACAGGCGATCAAGATCATCATGAATTCGTTTTACGGGGTGCTTGGCACTTCTGGATGCCGCATACACGATTCGCGCCTGACCAGTTCGATCACCAGGCGCAGTCATGAAATAATTTTAAAAAGCGTGCAAATTATTGAAGCAGAGGGGTATGAAGTTATTTATGGCGATACCGACTCGGTTTTTGTTTCGTTGCATCAGTCCGCTGACAATGAAACCGCGCAAGCTATTGGTCGTCGGCTGGTAGATATAATCAACCAGTATTGGTCGACTCAGTTGCAGCAGGATTATGGCATCCAGTCTTACCTGGAAATGGAATTTGAAACTCATTTCAATCAATTCTTCATGCCCACTGTGCGCGGTTCGGAGCAGGGCAGCAAAAAGCGCTACGCTGGCTTAATCGACGACGGTAAGGGTAATCGAACAATTCATTACAAGGGGCTGGAAACGGTTAGAACTGACTGGACCAAACTCGCGCAGATATTCCAGAAAAATCTGTATCAACTGGTTTTTGATGGCGATGAATACGCAGATTACGTTCGACAGACTGTAGATGATTTGCGCAGTGGAAAATTTGACCCTGCGCTGGTTTACCGAAAGCGCCTGCGCAAAAAACTCTCGGAGTATGTAAAAAATATTCCACCGCATGCGCAGGCCGCAATCAAGGCCGAAGCCATATTCAGGCAAAATGGTTTACCTTCCCGATACCGTAACAAGAGCTGGATAGAATACGTGATCACCTTATCGGGTGCCGAAACGCTGGAGTGCCAGGATGCGAAACTCGATTACGATCACTATATTGAAAAACAACTAACGCCGATTGCCGATACTATCTTGAATGCGATTGGTAGTTCGATGGAAGCGGTTGCCGGGCAGCAGCAGGATTTATTTTAGCAATATATCCCCTGTTCCCGGGGGTGGGATGAGCGGGGGTTGCCAGGGAAATAAAAAAGCCAGAATAAATCTGGCTTTTTTATTTAGTTGGGCAGGAAAAAACTAGTTACTGGTGAAAACCATATCCCCACCGGGAGCTCCGGTATGACAGGCGATGCATCCTTTTGGCTTACCTTTTGCTACTTTGCCAGCTAGCTTCATCCCCTTTGGATTTTTATCCAGGCTACCATCTGCTTTGTATTTTACCCAGAACCAGTCTTTATTTTCTGGGTCATAGCCAGGACGTTTCAACATAACGGTAACGGCCTTCAGGTATTTTTCCGGATCATTCGCAACGCTTTCTTTGCTAACACCGGGGCCACCATAATTACGTTTGATAATAATATGGTGGAGCCTGCCAGCAATATTAATCGGGCCTTGAATGGTGTCGAGAATCGCTCCGTGCGGATGTTGCCCGGTATAAGGTTGCGACATAATGCTGTCTTGCCCGGCATACGATGCATTAATCATTGACGTCCACAGATCTTTTGCGTACTTGACGTCTGCTTCTCCTCCGAATGGTGCCGCATTGACAGTACCGATAGCCAATAGCAGTGCTCCAAAATATATCATTTTAGTTTTTTTCATCTATATTTCCTCTATTTGTATGATTGTGGTTGAGCATGGATTTTGACCGCGGTCAGTTCATTTGGTTGCAAATTAGTTGAACGAAAATAAACAACAGTTTTTGCATCGATCTGAATCGGTGAAATCCAGTTGCCGGAGATTTCATCTCGCCACACTTCAGTGCGTTTATCAGGGTCAAACAGAACCAGTGTTTTATCCAGGTCACTCATCAAAATATAACCGTCCTGTGTTGGGTGCATGGTTAAATTTTGCGCGGCTATAGATTTTTGCCATAGCAGCCGATAACTATTGCGATCGAATGCGGTTAATGTCCCGTCACGGTCAGATCGATAGATATAGCTGTCGTCAAAAGTTAAATTTTTTGGCTGTGTCGAACCCTCTAGCCAACCATCTATCTTCGCGGTAACCGTATTGATGATTGTGGTTTTACCATTAAACAAGTTGAACCCAATCTGTTGATTTTGCAAATCGACCGGGCTGAAGATCGACTCCTGGTCAAGCATAATGGTATGCAACCGACGACCATCTTTGGCCGATATGGCAAATGCCTGGTGCGCTTGCCCACCCATCCAGAGCTGATTTTCATCAATTAGAACAACGGGCGAATATATCCAGCCGGTAAATTGCTTGCGCCAGTTGATTTTGCCGCTGGGCGGATCTATCGAATATAATTCTCCGTGTAAACTACCGGCGTAAAGTTGCCCGGCAACGCTCGGGCTGAATATGGTGCGTGTTTTTTCGATGCGCCATAGCTGTTGGCCGGTATCGGGGTCGAGGGCGTACAATCCCTGCGAGCTACCCACATAAAGTAGATTTTTACCCATCACCGGCGCAAAAGTTTGCAGGCCCTGCAAGGCAGACCATTCCTGCTTCAATGTCGCTTGATTAAACTTGTGAATACCGTTGTTGGAAACGTATAAAGCGTCATTAACCAGCAGCGGATTTTTTGGCGTAGCCGCCAGGGAAGCAGGTAGCAAAAATATCGGCGGTAAGATTAAAAGCAAGATCCACTGGTACTTTTTCATCGAGTTTAAATTATAAATGGAGGTACTAATACGATTGCGTTCAGACAAATTGGTTCCAGAGCCGCTTCGATTATATTTGTAGCTGTTTTTCGGCCTGGCTAGATTATGCGCGCAGGGCCAAATTTATTCGGCTCTGCCTGGCAGGAGGGTCAGCCATTTTAATCGCTAACTGACTATTTGGTCGGTAACTCGTCATATTTAATCAAATCACCTACCTCTTCTCGCCAGGGAGCGCGATCCTGCCAGAAAATATTCTGCCCCGGTTTGATACCGGGGTCCTGGTCTAGTGTGCCTGCGGGAATTACTATCGCGCGACCGCTCTTGGCCATCCAGGGCAGAGAAGACCCGCAGCGCGTACAAAAACAGGTGGCGAAATGTTTTGCGTCAGGATGTTCGAAACGACCGAGCAGGTCTTCACCGCTGAGCCATTCGAACTGGTTTGGATCGACGATAATATTGGCCGCGTGAGCGCTACCGGTAAACTTACGACAGCGTGAACAATGGCAATATTGAAACGCCAGTTCGGGGCCGGAAAACTGATAGGTAATGCTATTACACAGACAACTGCCTTTGGTGGTTTTATTCATTATTTACTCCTGTGCTTGCGGACTTAATCAGACGCTCCCTGGAATTTCAGTCGGTGGTATCGCCGATATTACAAATTTCAGGCGCGACCGCTAAAAATATTGCCTTCAGTTCGCTGTCTAAAAGCCTGGTTTTCAGCAAAGCAGAATTGCTAATCGTAAATTTACCATTTTTAACAACTAAATACTCAATGCCCGAATCGAGGTCGATGAAGCGGATATATTCTATTTTCCTGATGCATTGTTGCAGGAAGCCGATATTCCTGGCGATCTCGAGCACCTGTTGGTCTGGATAAACAGCTTCGGGCGAGCGCGCCATGATATTTATTTTTTGGTAGCGCTCAATATTGATGAATGCGATCGGGTCGAATATATCCATTTCTGCCTGCGAGCCGCGCGCGATCATTGTTGGATAGGTGCCCTTGGCAACACTGTTATCGAGGAACTCAAATATAAACCGTGGTTTTTTATGCGCCAGGTATTTGAACAATAGCTTTGGCATGCCCGCATAAGCTTCGATACAGTGGCCGAGGAAGTCTTCAACTGACTTGTATCGTCCCCGCACTAAACCACGTTCCCATCCACGTTCCACCGTTGCTTCTGGCGGCGTGACGACAAAATACATGTACATCGTATCGATATACTTCACATAGGTATTGCGCAATATTCGCGATATTTTTTCGCTGGCAAAACTGTCGAAGCGAAAGCGGTCGACTACCAGATGCGGAATCGACTTGCGATATTGTGCCTTGTTTCGAATGTAATGGTCGAGCTTGGCGTCGATAATAATCACCTCGTAACTGGTCAGACGCCCGGCGTACTTGTAATCCTCACCGAGTGAATCGTAATCGAGTAACAGGCGACGCCAGATATCAGGACTGATCGTGCCATAGCCATCATTCTTGATATCGAGTTTGTTAATCATTTGTCTAAGCATCGGTCGTAGCGAGCTCTTACCTGCAGCCGAACTACCCTTGAGGCTGATCAGGACAGGATTTTGTGCGTCGGGGATCAGCGTATACCCCTCCGCTGCGACCGCCTGGCGCACCCAACCGTCTATTTGTTTACCGATCAGTCGGCTACCGTAGCGGCTGCAGATATGTGATGCGATCAGATCCACCAGCATTAGCTGGTCTTTACCGATGTATCCGCGTTTACTGACGATTGAGCCAAGTACCCGGTAAAAACTTCTGTGCATCGCTGCCACCAGTGGATCGTTGGCATTCAGTCCGCGTTCCTTGAACGAGGCGATGACGCGTAACTGGCGTTCCTGGGTACTTTCTCCACGGTGGAGCGGTTTTTTTGCTGATTTAAACAGGCGCCCCAAAATTGAAGCTTTTGCTCGTGGCTCGGCGCTGGGAAATAACGATTCGGAAAGTTCCTGGTTCACCATGCTGTGTACTTGTTCGTACAGTGTCGCAAAAGTCTGTTCAATTTCTTGCAGGTGAGGTGTCAGGTAAGCGTCCATTATCTTGTGCACAACGCGTCTGAAATTAATTCCCAGATCTTCTTCGCGGCTGCCCTCGACTATGACGATATCCGCGGTAATTCGCACAATGAGTTCATGTAGCGCCAGGCGGCGTGGTTTAAATACCACGAGTTCTTCTGAGCTGAGCCCGGTTTCAAGCGAAAGCTGGTTGACCGCGTCGATACTGGAGCTCACATTGCCGGGGTGGTATATGGTTTCAAATTCACGCAGTGCGTAGGGGATTTGTGTTTCGATACCCGGGTTCCAGGCTGAGTATTGGGTTTTGTTCATCGACGGGATATATCGTTTAGGTCTGCGATCACGAGTTATTATTGCATTAATGGCGGTCAATCAGAATAACAGCTCGAGCGGTGTTTGCTTAGAAAGTCTAAAGCGGTTTGCCGAGGGCAGGGTCCCGCCCTTCGATCCGAAGCAACCAACTAGGGTAAATTTTAGATACTGTAAAAAAATTGGCGGTCTCTCGACTGCATCTCTCGCAAGCGCTATTTTATAGCTACAATACGAATGGTTCGGACCGGCCATTGTAGCCATTGATATAATCATTTATGCGTGAGAATATTCTGCGATATATCTCAATAATTATGACAGTCACGCTATTACTTCTAGACAATTAAAAGGTAAGCCTGTGCCGATGGAATTAAAACTATCGTTTAAAACACCAATGGAAGGTTTACAAAAACTATCGCTAGCGCTGCTTGTGCCGATTTTAGCGATATTTGTATTTTCTGTTTTTCAAATACGAAGTGCTTCCCAGAATATAGATAATGCGCCGTTGAAACTGACAGAGTCTTCTGCCGCTACTGTCAAAATTAAACGTGAGATTGACCATCTGAGTAAACTGGAAGGGAACCTTAGACGTAGCTCCGAGCGCCACTCGGAACTTCTGAGGGGTGTCGATATAAGAATGCGGCCCGGCCTTGACGGGGATGGTGTTAATTCCTGGCGCTCAAAAACAGGGCTCCTCAGGGCGCAACTGAAGCAGGATCTGGGTCGTCTGCATCAATTTAATGCCGGGACAAATCCGCAATTGAAAAAGCTCGCTGTTTCACTTGAGAAGCTGCTACTGCAGGAGGAGGCGCAGTGGATCAGTTTGCAGAAGTATCTGCAGAATCAGACCGACAACGCGGTCGATACAGTTGCAAGAGGACAGTTCTACCAGAATTATATGAACGAATTTCTGCAAACAATTCGAGCGCTGAGTGGCTACCGGAGCGCAATCAATGAATTTAAGGAGAAGCTTCAGACATTAACAAATGCGGAATATTTGCAGCGCCAGAGAATTGAGACAAAGTTAAAATATAACCAGAATTCGTTTCAGCATCAGCTGATAGTGATGATTGTCTGTTTTGTGCTGGGAGTTATCGCTATCTGTGGCGTGTTCGGCCTGCGCATACGGCGGGAGCGTAGATCCAGGGAACGTAGGCAAAATAGCAGAAGCGTAAGCCACGAACGTAGAAGAATTGACAGGTCCTGAATCTTCGCTGGGTGAGTTTTATATCTGCCGCCCGGAGTCCTACAGGCATAGGCGTAGTGCGTATTTTTGATCTTCTACTATAAACCAAGACCGACTTTACGGCCCTCATAGAAGGCATAGGGTGCCGAACGAGGATTCGCGCAATCGCCTATAACATGGAACCTGGTACCGGTTTCATTCAAGGTTGTTTCAATATCGTTGCAAGCCATGTTGGTGGTGGCGGTTATCAGTGCCGATGCTTCTATTTGAATGACACTGCCATCGAGCAACGAGCGCACATCGGCGTGGTTACCATGCCAATGCTCGATCACCGACTCGACTATAAAACGCGCACCGGCTTTTTTCAGGCGACTACGAATCTGAAAGTCGGCGCATGTGCGCGTGAGTTCTTTGCCAACATAGGCGTCGGCGGTAACAATAGTTACCTGATGTCCCTTCTCCGCCAGGTACCAGGCCGTACCAGCCCCGCGCCAGTTGCCACCCTCGTCGAGCACGATGACCTCTTTGCCAGGGGTGACCTGTTCGCGCATTACTTCTTCACAGGACCAGACCCTGCCATTGTTGAGACCGGGCAACGCGTCTTCGCTCGGTAACCAGCGTTGACGGGCGAAGCCATCTGGCACTGAGCCCGTTGCGAGAATGATTTCATCGGCACCGAATGCGATTGCATCCTGGTCATCCATAGCGCTGAAATATTGTACTTCGATGCCCAGCTTTTCAAATTGGCGTAAATACCAACTGATTAATTCGGTTATCTGTCCACGTCTTGGCGCGAGACCGGCGAGACGAAACTGGCCACCGAGGTCGCCCAACGCTTCGACCAGGGTTACCTGGTGTCCGCGTTCAGCTGCGACTCGTGCGGCTTCCATACCGGCAGGACCAGCACCGATTACAAGTATCTTTTTGGGCGTGGCGCAGGTTGTAAAACGATCGCCACCCCATTCGAATTCGCGACCGACGGATGGATTCACCAGGCAGGAAATCCAGTAGTCGCGTGATCGCCGGCCCCAGCACATCTGGTTACAGGAAATACAGCTGCGAATATCTTCGTCGCGCCCCTCGCGTGCTTTATTCACCAGATGCGGATCGGCGATCTGGCCGCGTACGATCGACACCAGGTCGGCATCACCGCTGGCCACTACATAATCGGCGTTTTGCGGTGTGCGGATATGACTTTCTGCAGTCACTTTCGCCAGTCTGACTTCTGACCTGAGCGCGGCTGCGAGCGGTGCACCGAGTTTCTCAGGATAAACAAAAGCGGGGATCAGACGTTCGAGATCGACATAGTTGCCCGAACCACAGGAGACATAATCGAGGTTACCGCTCTGGTCATGCAGAGCGACTATTTCCTGAATATCTTCCAGGGCTAGTACATAGGGGGTATTTTCCGAATAGCTGACGGACATGCCAATAATAAAATTCTCGCCGCAGGTGTTACGAATCGAATTCATGATTGACATCGAAAGGCGCGTGCGATTCTCCAGCGAACCACCCCATTTGTCGTCGCGCCGATTCGACCAGGGTGTCCAGAACTGGTCGAGCAGGGCATGATAAGCTGCGAACAGGTCGACGCCGTCAAAACCGGCTTGCTGGCAGCGTATCGCAGCGCGGGTAAAGCCCTCGATGACGGTCTCGATTTCGTTTTCGTTCATCGCGTGGCTGCCATCCGAATCGTGGTAGGAGGGCAGGCCCGATGGAGACCAGTGCGGTGCAAAGGATAAATCCGAGTCGCCATGCTGACCGACGTGGTAGAGCTGCTGCAAAATCGTCGTGCCGTGGTCGTGAACCGCATCGGTGATCTTGCGAAAATGAGGGATTACCGCATCATCGTCATGGCGAAAATTGCCGCGTGTCAAAACAGCGGTATGGTGTACCGGCATGGGCTCGACCACAATCATCGCTGCACCACCCATGGCACGTTCCTCGTAGTACGCACGATGGCGCTCTCCTGGCAGTCCCTGCTCTGACATATTGGTAGTGTGCGCACCAAACACGATACGATTATTCAGTGTTTTGTGGCGTAGGGTGATCGGCTGGAAAAGATTATTGTAATGTGTCATGGCGGCTGCCTGGTGTAATCTGGAGTCAATATACCTGTTGTTCATGTATCGGCAAAAGGATATATTTTTACCACTTTGCCCGATGGCAAAATGGGCAGCGCGTTTCTCGTTGTGAGCCCCATAATGCGCAACGGGTAAGTTGCCGAAATAGATTACTATCGAGTAGTTGCTCTGGTAAATTCTATTACCCTATATTTTTAAATTGGAGAGCCCAGTGACTTCGACCCCATCCAGTGCATTGGTAACCGGCGCGAGCAGCGGCATCGGCGAGGCTATATGCCGCCTGTTGATCTCCCATCAATACAAGGTTATAGGAGCAGCGCGAACCAAATCTAAACTACAGGCCCTGCACGAAGATCTCGGGTCGTCATTTCACCCGATGGTGCTTGATGTGACCAATGCCCTGTCTGTGAGTAGTCTGATTGAGCGACTGCCGGAAAACCTCCAGGGCGTCGACGTACTAGTTAACAATGCAGGCCACGATATTGGTGGCCGACGTTTTTTCGAGGAAGGTACTGCACGGCAATGGAGTGAAATTATTGAAACCAATGTGCAGGGCCTGATGCGTGTTACGCATGCAATGATTGACGGTATGCTGGCACGTGGCAACGGGCATGTGGTGAATATCGGATCGATTGCAGGGATAAAACCCTACGCAACCGGTACCGCCTACGTCACAAGCAAATATGCCGTGCATGGATTTAGCGAAGGCCTACGTCTGGATTATGCAGGTAGAGGCATTCGCGTTAGCGAAATTATGCCTGGTCTGGTGCGCACTGGTTTTGCAGGCCAGCGACTTGGTGACGTGGAAAAGGCCGAGGTGTTTTATGACAGTGTCGGACAATCACTAAGCCCGGAAGATGTTGCGCGAACCGTGCTGTTTGCTTTGCAGCAACCGAAGCATGTTGAGATAGCACAGCTGGTCGTTTTGCCGGTTTCCTAGGCGAAACCGAACAGGATAAAAGGGGCAGAATGGAAAGGTACCAAATTTAATATAAATATCCATCCTGGCCACCTCATGACGAGGTATTAACGGGGTAAATAAGCGGGCGTCAGGGTCTGGTGGATTACCCTGGTTTTCTGCCCCGCAGGTGGGTCGGTCGCAACTGGCCCTGGTCGAGGGCGACGATCATTTTGTCCCAGACATCGATTTCGTGGTCGAGACACTCGCTGCCTACCACTGCGGAGAGGTAATCGTACAAAGTTTCGGCCATCTGCTCGCGTTCGATCCGGACAGGTTGCCGGTACCAGTCGTTGCGATCGACGAT
>CBDUSZ010000101.1:0-11344 GCA_965370015.1 uncultured bacterium
AAATAATTTCCTGCGCAGATCGGTCTTCATAGTTATGCACGGCATAATTGTCGCCGTCGGTGCCCCAGTTACCCTGGTGATTGTATTCCCCGGGTGAGAGATCAGATTCCTTGAGCTTGCTCAATAAATCGAAGTGATGCACATCTACCTTGGGACGCCTGGCGAAATCACTGCCACCGAGGTACTTCTCGATACTGTCGGCTGCTACCGAGGCATGGCCAATTGCGGTAGTGAGCAGGTGTGGACGAATAATATCGCCGGCAACAAAATGTCCGGGTCGATTCGCATGCTGGTAAAATTTATCGACATCCATCAGGTTCTGGTCGTTACCGAGTTCCTCGATGCCGGTGAGGTCGCCGCCCTGGCCGATGGCAGAAACGATTAAATCGCATTCAATAGTAAACTCTGAACCTTCGACAGGTGTCGGCTTGCCGTCCTCCAGTGTGCACTTGGCCAGTTTCAGTGCGGTGGCTCGTCCGCCATCGTTGAGGATGATCTCAACCGGCATGACACCGTCATGAATTGTCACGCCTTCTTTTAAGGCGTCATGAACTTCATGCTCGGCGGCTGTCATATCAGCTTTTGCGAATAACGATGTCAGGGTCACCTCAGCACCTTCACGCGCGGCTGCAAACGCCGAATCGTGAGCGGTAAATCCACCAACCACGTATTCGGTTAGCTGATTTTCAGGCAGTGAATCAATTTTTCCCAGACGGCGCGCTACCGAGACCACGTCAATCGAGGTGTCGCCGCCACCGATACAAATAACGCGATCAGCGGTAACCTTAAGGTCGCCCTTATTAAACGCCTCCAGAAATGCGACCCCGGAAATGCAATTGGGCGCATCGCTGTTTTCTAGTGGCAGGGCACGACCCGACTGGCAACCGATAGCCCATAGCACAGCATCATAGTCAGTTTCGAGTTGTTCAATCGACAGATCGCGGCCTATTCTGGTATTCATGCGGATTTCAATATCGCCCATATCGACGATACGTTTTATTTCGTGGTCGAGAAACTCGCGCGGTGTACGATAACCGGGAATGCCGTAACGGAACATGCCGCCCAACTCTTCGTGTTCATCAAAAATGGTGCTGGCGATACCTTTCCTGCGTAGTTGATAGGCTGCGGCCAGACCAGCCGGACCACCGCCTACTATCGCTACTTTTTTGTCGCCGACTGCCGGTGGTTTAGCGAAAACGAAGGCCTCTTGTTTGGCAGTATCACCAATATACTGTTCGACCGAGTTGATGCCGACGAAATCCTCAACCTGATTTCGATTGCAGCCTTGCTCACAGGGGGCAGGGCATACGCGTCCCATCATCGATGGAAACGGATTAGCATCGGTTGAGCGCTGGAAGGCGTATTCCTGCATGCTAGTGCCTTCGGGTGGCTTCTCGATACCGCGAACGATATCGAGCCAGCCACGAATATCTTCCCCCGAAGGGCAGCTACCCTGGCATGGCGGGGTACGATGCACGTAAGTAGGGCATTTATGCGAAGTATCTTCGAGGAATATATTGTCTCCCTGCGAGCGCCATTTATCGGCGCCATCCTGATATAGCCTAAACGTCAGTTTCTGGTTTATTTCTTCTTTTGATGCTGCCATATTGCTCACCTGATTCTATACTTTATGCTTTAATTTTGAGGGTCGCTGAAATAGTATTTTACTCACTGTTATCCAACACAATCGCATTGCTGACTAACTGGTGCAGGCTGATCACCTGATCCATTTCAAACCCGTAATAGGGTAATACCTTGCTAAATTGGCTTTTACAAATCGCGCAAATTGCCACCATGTGGGTAACCCCATGGTTATCTACCACTTGTTTTAAGGCTTCCATGCGGGGCAGGGCGCCCTTGACTCTCAGTTCGATCAAATCATCGGTTAATAGCCCGCCGCCGCCGCCGCAGCAAAACGTGGCTTCCTTGATGGTGTCGTCAGCCATGTCGTAAAAATGGTTGCAAGTTGCCTTGATGATTTCGCGTGGAATAACAAACTGGCCGCCGGGCATGTCACCCATCCGCGAGCCACGGGATACATTGCAGGAATCGTGGAAGGTAAGCACCATGTCATCATTAGCAGATTTATCTAATGTCAGCACATTGCGTTGAATTAAATCGTAGGTGACTTCGCAGATGTGTTGCGGAACCGGGTAATTTTGATCGAGAAAGTCGAAAGGCCCGGCCAGCGTGTTTAAAAAACTATAGGCGACGCGCCAGGCATGTCCACATTCACCAAAAACGATACGTTTTACACCCAGTTCCAGCGCAGCCTCGCGAACTCGCATCGATAGATTCTGCATATTGTCATAAGAGCCGATAAACAGGCCGAAATTGGCCGCTTCACTGGCATGGCTGCTAAGCGTCCAGCTAAGCCCGGCCTGGTGGAATACTTTTGCGTAGCCGATCAGTCCATCTACGTGCGGCTCGGCAAAGAAATCGGCCGACGGTGTTACGAGTAATATGTCAGCATTTTTTTCATCCAGCGGTAAGCGAACTTTAACCCCGGTTTCGTCTTCAATGTCTTCTTCCAGTCCTTCAAGGGTATTAATGAGAGCAGGTACTGGAAGGCCGAGATTATTGCCGATGGTTTGTGCCTTGCCGATGATTTCGTTGCAATACTTTTGGCCCACGCCAACGGTATCGAGTATTTCTCTCGCCGCCATGGATATCTCTGCAGTGTCTATGCCATAGGGGCAATATACTGAACAACGTCGACACTGCGAACACTGATGAAAGTAGCTGTACCAGTCATCCAGCATTGCCTTATCCATGTCTTTGGCACCGACCAGTTTAGGGAAATACTTGCCGGCAAAAGTGTAATAACGTCTGTAGACATCGCGAAATAAATCCTGACGCGCGACAGGCATATTTTTGGGGTCAGAGGTGCCTAAAAAATAATGGCATTTGTCGGTACAGGCACCGCATTTCACGCAGCTATCAAGAAATACCCTGAGTGCCCGTGACTGGCTGACTAGTTCGCCCATCTTTTTGATCACGACTTCTTGCCAGTTATCTATTAACTCCCCCGGGAAGCCAATGTTTTGCTGGTGTTCCGCAGCGGCTACATAGGGATGGCTGTGCGCCATCGTGCCCGACTGGATTAGAGGGATAACCGGATATTCTTTAAGGACTGGTGTTTCAAAGTCGACCATAGTGGTTACCTCCGTCCCCGGTTAAGCGCCGCTACCAGAGCTGGCAGTATTTTCATTGGTGTGTCGTTTTTCACGTGGATTATCGATTTGATTGCGTGTCGGGCTAAAGAATAAACCGGGTGCGTGGAGTAGTTTACTGAATGGAAAAATAGTCATCAATGAAACCACCAAAGCCAGATGGGTGATGAGCAATAAATCGTCAGGCATTGGCTGCCAGTCGAAATAGAGTAGTCCGAGGATAAACGCCTTCACCGCGACAATATCAGTGTGGTAGACGAATTTCATGCCGAGGCCGGTAAGCCCGATGCCAATCAACAACGCCAGCATCAAATGATCGGAAGGCGATGAGATGTAGCGTATGCGATCAACCAGAAATCTCCTGGCCCACAGGCCGCAAAGCCCCAACACCATGATAAACGCCGCGTATATACCGAATGGCTGAATGATGTTAACCCAGCCCCACACCGGATCGGTAAAATAACGTAGATGGCGCAGCACCACAAATAACAGTGCGGCATGAAATAACCAGCCAAACAACCAGATCCACTTATTCGCTTTGAACAGGCTATTGAATAAAGTAACTTCGAAGAATAAACGTGCCACTACCCCGGAGCGTGTAATCGGCGCCGGCGTAATCGGGATCCGAAGTGGCGTGGGAGTTATCGCGTATAAGCGAATTTTATACACCAGCCCGACAACGATTATTGCGCTAGCGGCATAAAATAACAGTATGAATATAAAGGTCAGTAACGACACTTAAATTATCACCTTAAGGATTAATCGGTGCCTCTAATAAATTCAGATTTTCCACGACAGGTGCCAGCTCTCGCTATACCAACGTACCTGCCGTTCATAGCAGTTACAGCACGGCGCCACAGGGCGAACCGGCCGTGAGAAAAGGCCATTAATAGAGGTGCCAGGTTCTAGACACAGCCGGTTGGCTTGGGTAGTCCTGCGTATTTACATGCCTGTTTCGCCGGTCCATAAGGGAAAAGCTCATAAAGGTACTTACTGGTGGCCTTTTCCTTACCCATTCTTTTGCCGATGGCTTTGGTTAAAACGCGGACTGCTGGTGCAATTTGATATTCCTCGTAATATTCACGCAGAAAGTTGAGTACTTCCCAGTGATTCTCGTCGAGTTCAGCACCGTCTGCTTTCGCCATTTCCATTGCAAGTCCATCGCTCCAGTCACTCAGGTTAATCAGGTAACCCTCTTCATCGGTTTCGTAAGATTTTCCGTCTAATTCAATAGCCATTGTTGACCCCTGTTGTTAAATTTAAATTAATATTTGCTACAATTCCGATCAAAATTAAAGCCAGGATTGTGCTCCGCTATATTCTGTCGCAAGTCGTACAAACCCATCGTAATCGACCAGCGAAATACCGTCTATTATTGCGTCTTTATCGACACCTCGGGCTGTGAGATCAGGTTCCAGTACATATACTGAATGCTTGCCTACAGCGGCATCGACTTTATGCGCGACCGCAGTATTTTTTTGCGCCGCATAGATTCCATCTTCGATGAGCAAAATTGCCGAGCCTTTTTTTGCGAGTCTAAGGCAAGTGTCGAGTGAATTTCTGTCGAATGGGGACTTATTGATAATGTGTAAGACTGACATATAGGTTTCTACTCAAAATCCTGCTCAAAAATTAAAAATGATGTCCTGCTTATCGATGATATCGGCGAGATCATCGCTACTCACGATCTGTATAGAATCCTTTTCGGCCCAATCATCGTCTTCGTCTTCATAGGTTAGCGGCATCAGGTTTTCCTTGCCAAGCCCGCGTAGATTTAAAGATTCTTTTTCGACGTAAATCTTGTTGATATCGTAATCACCCAGCGCCTTATAGGTCGGTGAAAAGTTTTTAACGCCGATGCCGCTGGTATCCTGATTAAGCAATAACTGGTAAACGCCGTCATCAATAAAGGCTAATGAGACCTCCTGGTCGAAGGCAGCACCAATTAATACCACTTCAAGTGACTCGAGCGCGTATATCGAGCCATGTGGGGCTTTGCGATTAACGTAAAGAAATTTTTTAATTTGAGACATAAGGGTTAGCCCGTATACCGCATGGAGGGAACAAAGCTCAGGGGAAATATGGCAAACAAGGTTGGTTGATCGCCCGCCGATGCATAGCCATAGCTATGGATTAAGGGGGATCGACCAAGATTGGCCGCCAGATTTTTCCTGACTTTGTTCAGGTACAAACCGTATTTTACATGTTCCACGTAATTCTCAGCTTACTAGTTGAAATTATTGATTAAATTCATAAATTAACACCGCCTTCGTGCGATATACGGGCTAGTCACCAAAAACTATCAAACGATCTGCCTGGATGCCTGCATCAATGAGCTGGCCCAGTCCGGAAATATTAAATCCTGGCGCCATGTTATTGGCGTCTTTACCGGCACGATTAGCTTCATCCTCGTCGAGCAGGCCACGTCGCTGTGCTGCAGCAACGCAGAGCACCATATCTAGGTTGTGCTGTTCTCCCAGGGCAGACCAACGCGTGGTAATGTTACGATCATCCTGCGGTGGGACTCCTAAACGAGAACCATTGTTAACCCCATCGTGATAAAAAAAAACTCGAACGATTTCGTGGCCACTGTTAAGCGCAGCCTCGGTAAAGTGGTAGGCCGTGTCCGATGCCTGATGGGTATAAGGCCCTTCGTTTACCATTATTCCGAACTTCATCGGGTAACTCCCAGAATTCTCAGTTTCGACAAACGCTAGAAGCGGATGTGGGTTGATGCGTTAAGCGAATGACGTGCACCGCGCCAGTTGTCTACATGAAATTTAGTGAAAGGTAGACCTGTCAACTCAAAGAACTGGGGCCAGCCTATACGTTCAATCCAGTCGTTCATACGTTCCCAGTCGCGTGCGTTTTCCTTATAGGTTTGCAATATATTCTTCACGATCGCGGTGGCTTCAGGCCAGCGAGGTGGATTATTAGGGATTCCCGCAGCGACCAGTTTTTGAAAAGTCGGTTTGCCGCGCGCGTTAGAGTGGTTACCACCGACCCAGATCGCCAGCTTGGAATGTTCAGGATCGTTGATTTGCATGGGTGTACAGGGTGGGTAGCAGGCGCCACAACAAATACACTTCTTTTCGTCAACTTCGAGCGATGGCTTGCCGTTGACCAGTGCAGGACGAATCGCCGCTACCGGGCAACGCGCGACGACCGATGGTCGTTCACATATATTGGCCACCAGATCATGGTTGATTTTTGGTGGTTTGGTATGTTGAATATTGATTGCGATATCGCCCTGGCCACCGCAGTTTATCTGGCAACATGAAGTGGTGATATGTACACGATTCGGCATGTTCCAGTTTTTAAATTCGTCAATCAGTTCGTCCATCATTGACTTCACCACGCCGGATGCATCAGTTGCCGGAATATCGCAGTGTAACCAGCCCTGGGTGTGGGATATCATCGCCACTGAATTTTTGGTGCCACCAACAACAAACCCTGCGGCTTCCAACGCCTCGATTAAAGGTTCAACCTTGCTGCCATCAGAGACCATATACTCGATGTTACTGCGAATCGTAAAGCGCACGTATCCTTCGGCGAACTCATCACCAATTTCGCAAAGTTTTCGTAACGTAAATAAGTCAAGAATGCGCTGCGTGCCAGCGCGTACGGTATATATCTTGTCACCCCCATGCGCTGTGTGAACCAGAACGCCGGGGCGAGGGTCTTCGTGGTACGCCCAGTCGCCATAATTCTTGCGCATGGTCGGATGCATGTACTGAAAGCCATCGGGACAACCCGATTCGATAGGTGTGCGTTGAGCCAGAGTTTGAGCCATTATAAGATTCCTCTAATCTTGAATGCCAGGGCAGGTTACGAGGCAAGTTTTTGTTTGGCCTTGCGGTCAAACCATTTTTTCGCTTCGATATCCCAGTCATCCATACGTACGTATGAGCTAGTGCGAGTTTCCGATATCATATTGGGATCGACTTCAACACCGATACCTTCGAGGAAATTGACGAGGCCGATACGCTCAACCATTTCACCACAGCGTTCGTGCTCGAGTCCGTTCTCAGCCCAGAAATCTATGACTTCTTCCGCTAGTTCAGTGAGCTTTTCGTAATCGTCTTCGGTATCCAGTTTCATGAATGGCACGATCACGGTGCCCATCAGATCGCCTATTTTCAAAGTGCGTTTACCGCCCATCAAAATAGTGACTCCCTTATCATCCCCGGGCGAGAGCGCTTTTGGAACAACATTGAGACAGTGCATGCAGCGTACACAGTTTCGATTGTCCACTTCGAGTGTGTCGTCGTCATTCAGCGACAGAGCTTTAGTCGGACAGCGCGTAATGATGTTGTCGATGGTGTGTTGCCGACCTTTTTTGGCGACATAGGCTTTAAATTCTTCCTGATCGACTTTTATGTCGTCACGCCAGGTGCCGATTATCGCGAAATCGGAACGCTCGATCGAGTTCATGCAATCATTACCGCAACCCGACACTTTGAATTTGAATTTGTACGGCAGTGCAGGGCGGTGAACATCGTCGGTAAAATTGTTTAACAAAAGACGGTGAATCTTCATCTCATCAGCACAGGATTGCTCGCAACGCGCGGCTCCAACGCAGGACATGCCGGTTCTCACACAGGGTCCAGCTCCACCCAGATCAAATCCGTATTCATTGATTTCATTGAAAAAGAGTTGAGTGTTCTCTGTATCGGAACCGATAAACATGATGTTGCCAGTTTGGCCATGGAATGTGACCAGGCCCGAGCCGAATTTTTCCCAACTGTCGCCAAGCTGGCGCAACATATCAGTGGTGTAATAATTGCCCGCTGGCGGCTGTACCCGAATAGTATGGAATTCTTTTGATTCTTCAAACGCACTGGCGACTTCGGAAAAACGCGGGATAATGCCACTGCCGTAGCCATAAACACTAACCGTGCCGCCCTTCCAATAGCCTTTACGGGTTTCGTAGGAGTGCTCGAGTTGGCCGAGCAACGAATTGGCGACACCTTTGATGCGCTGTTCTGGATGATCGTCGCGCAGGCGTTTTATGCCATCGATAAAACTGGGCCAGGGTCCACCCCCAAGCTCATCGAGCATCGGAGTTTCATGTACCTTTTTAGCCATAGAACAACCCCCAGATAGATATTTTTGTATTGTACTTTGGTATCGTAAAATACTTTGTAGTATCTCAATAGCAGAAACATTTCCTTCTATTTCTGTGTCCCGATACCCCTATATAAGCTGAGTGCTAGTTTGGTGGAAGAAATTTAATTGGGCTATTCCCCGATTGGGATGCTAATTATTATTAAATTATCCCAAAGTAGATAGGTCAATAACCACATCCTGTTCAGGTGTTAGCGCCGACCCCGGCTGTGTTGATAAAAAATCAACAAAATCAGTCGGTTAGAGGCAGGCCCAAATAGTTTATGCTCTCCTACTGATGGGATGCTCCAATTGACGATACTGTGTAATAAAATTTTGGGTTAATATCAAGCGTATGGTCAGGTAGCTTAGAGTCTTGTTAGATCTTGTGAAAAACAGCGATTTTGAAATTCAGCACGATATTTCCATGCGGTATTCACCATTTACGCTGGAAAATGAGTCTGGATATCAGCATTGGAAGAAAGCAAAGCTCGAAGGCTATAGCCTCTATGACTCGCATAGCATCATTAGCGTTTCGCATCATTCGGATTTGTCGCCCCAAACGCTGGGCGAACTGGCCATCCAGTTGCGAACATTTAATTTTGCTTTTTTTGCGGTTGATGTCGCGGAAACCAGCTTTTCAACAAATGACTTGCTGACATTTGGGCGCCAGCTCGGGCTGCATCGAATCGAAGCGAAGACGGATGCCAACCCTGATGGAGTGACTTTACTGTCAGCGGTTGTGGCTAGCGATAAACGATCACGTTATATTCCCTACACCCCGCGTGCGCTGAACTGGCATACCGATGGATACTATAATCCGATGGGTTCACGTATCAATGCCTTTTTGCTTTACTGCGTCAACCAGGCGGGGCAAGGAGGTGATAACTTCTTACTCGACCCTGAAATGGTATATATGCAAATTCGTGATACTGATCCGAATTTGCTGATCGCTCTGATGGATAAGAGTGTCATGGTGGTGCCGGCAAATATCAGCAATAAACGCGTAGTCAGGCAGGCCATGGTGGGACCGGTATTTACCGTCGATAGCGAAACCGGTCGCCTCCATATGCGTTATTCGGCACGTCCGCAAAATATCGGTTGGAAGACCGATGCATTAAGCGTACGTGCTGTGAACCTGGTACGCGAAATATTGATGGATAGTGAATATATTGCCAAACAGAAGCTGAAAAGTGGGCAAGGTATCGTCTGTAATAACGTACTGCACGGACGCAGGGCCTTTGTTGATGGCTCAGCAGGCGAGTCCTCGCGCCTGTATTACCGCGCTCGTTATTACGACGCAGTTAAATTTGGCGATGACCTATGAACTCATCGATTATATGTAAACAGATGTGGCGCCAATGATCCGCTTAAGTGAAATTCTTATTGAGGAATATCAGCTTGCGTCGTTCATAGATTTACAGGCTGCGGTGCGTCAGTGCGCAGTACGGGGCGAACGCTTTTTCGAAATCGATATCAAACCACAGTTTGCGGATACACCAGAAAATTGGGAGTCTGTGCTGGAGTCGGTTTTTACCGCCAGAATATAGCTGGTGGCTAATTCATTTTTGCAGGAGTGCTCTGTGTACTGGCACGAAGAGAAAGATTCAAATGAAACATATCAGGTTCCCGATGATATATTTGATGTGGCGTTCAAGTTGACGGGTAGCCAGTTGGCGGTCGATCACGCACAGGCACTGGCGCATGCGGTATGTGCAAATTTAACTGAAGATACCCAGTCGCAGATAGGTATCCACCAGGTTCGTGTGGCTGAATCGGGTAATGGCTGGGAACGGCCGAGTAACGGTGAGGAAAGGTTGCATTTGTCGCGTCGGACTAAATTGGTCGTGCGCGTTAGTCAAGACGTATACGAAGATGTATTACGTCTTAGCGATACAGAACTCGAAATTGACGGGCAAAGGATAAAGGTAGGTGTCAGCACGGTGAGAAAATTAAGTGCGTTAACGACACTGTTTTCGCACGGTATAGTCTGTGATGAGACCCAGGCTGAAACGGAGTTCCTTGCTGATATGGCAAATGCATTGCAACGGATGGAAATAAAGGTGAAAAAAATGATTTGTGGTATGACACATTCGATTCGATCTGATAGAGGCTCGATTTTCACCCGCGCTTTGATGGTGGCGAATTTAACCCCAGAAGAGTCTGTGTTACTACAGCAGCGCGGCATCGGTACGGGCAGGCTAATTGGCTGTGGATTGTTTGTACCCCACAGGGGAATAGGCGCTGTTTTTACAGCGCAACAATAATTTTGTAATTTCAGGTGTCAAAAATGGCTATAGAAATAGATGGAAATATCATTCCAACAACCGCATCCGGTTTTCTCGAAAATATAGAAGACTGGACCGAGGCGGTAGCAAAACAGATAGCTGAGCAGGAAAGTATTATCATCTCCGACCGACACTGGGACCTGATAATTTATTTGCGGGGAGAATTTATCAATAACGCAGGTAATCAACCCAATACACGTAATATTGTCAAAGCCTTATCAAAAAAGTGGGAAGATAAATCAGTCAATGCGAAATCGCTTTATGATTTGTTCCCTGGAGATCCTAGCAAGCAAGCTGGTAAAATTGGGGGATTACCAGAAAGTCGCAGAAAGGGTGGCTATTAAACTGAATTTAAACTACAGGGCGCCCTCGGGGTAATTTTATTATTCGCAGCGTCCACACTCATGAGGAACTTTTGAAATGACAGAAAGACAGGAAATCATTAAGCAAATGCTTGATATGCAAAAGAAATTTATCAAACTTGAGCAAAATGGTGGTTTTAAGGTAGACGAGTACTACGATACTGAAGGTGATAGTGAACTGGCAAAGTATAAAAATAAATACAATGAACTTTCTATTCGATTAGTTGACCTGGCGCATGCAGAGAAAGGATCGCATCGCTAGCGGACATCTCTAATAGTTGTCTTTTTCCGTGCGGTGGTTCTTCGCCTAAAGCGCTTACTTTTGGTGCCCTTATTGCCATGGATGGCATGTATGCAGGCTTTGCATCGTTACATGGGCAAGGGATGTTCCTACATCCCTATTGCATTTCCACCA
>CBDUSZ010000102.1:0-11262 GCA_965370015.1 uncultured bacterium
AATTGCCTGTGCTAATGAGACATAAAAACAGGGACAGTCATTTGCCGCACCAACTTTCTGGTGACTCCGCCGAGGATAATTTCGCGCAACCGCGTATGACCATAAGCGCCCATCACAATTATGTCTGCGTCTATCTCAGAAGCGCGCGTGATTATCGAATCACCCGGTTTAGCTTTATCGCCGGCTTTAACTTTGATTTCTGCTTTTATGCCATGTTGGTGGAGGAATGACGCAATACTTTTACCATGAATGCCGTCCTTGTCCGCTTCGTGTTGAGGCGGGTCAATCAGCAGTACTTCGACATAATCCGCGATGCTTAGAATGGGCATGGCATCTTTAAGCGTGCGAGCCGCTTCTCGACTGGCATTCCAGGCGACTAGTATTCGCCTGGCGGCAAATTCCCTGGAACTGGTATGAGGTATAATCAGGCACGGAGCTCCAGATTCAAGAACCAGATTATCCGCCAGCACTGCACTCATGATTTGCGAATCATCGGGATTATTCTGCCCCAGTATGAGTAAATCTGTGAATCTCGCGTATTCGTCCAAAATTGATATCGAGTTGCCCTTTTGGATATCGATCGTCAGTGAAAAACCAGCCTTGCTGGCTATATTAACGTACTTGCGCTGGGTGAATTTCGCGGTTTCTAATGCTTCCCGGTCGATTTCAGCGACGATATCGAGGCTAATTTGTGCTTCGTAGTAAGTCGGTTCGGGGAAATCGGGTATCACGTAGATACCTGAGAGTCGTGCCTCGTGTTGTAGCGCCAGTTGAATTGCTGCGTTTAGCCGATATTCGCAAGAAGCGCCGGAGTCGATATGAATGAGTAGGTGTTTGATAGCCATGGCAATACTCCTGATAGTCATTAACCGTCCCAAAATTCATTTTCGCTTTAAGCAAAAATGATCCAAAGCATAATCCATCAAACCATTATTTCTGGTATTGATCCATATCAAGATTTGTGTGTTGAAAGCGTCTTAAGCCTAACTGTAAAAGCGCCAAAGACGCCCTTTTTAGCCGGGAAATATAGATTGATATTGCTCATCGGTCATTTGTGATATATACATACCCCTGCCTCGGGGTTATTTTGAATTTGCTGGATGAATGTTAATTTTACCATCGTCTAATACTTACCAGATTATTTCCGAATCAAACCCCGCCTTTGATGATTGCGCTGTAAGCAATTCACCATTTTAATCGTCTCTAATTTCGCATACCCCAGGAGTGTCATCGTGAGAAACACCCAGTTACCCGGTCGATCAGCAGTGATGAGTACCGGTGCAATGGCAGCAACCAGTCAGCCGATGGCGACACAGGTTGCACTGCAAACACTGCGCGATGGCGGGAATGCGCTAGATGCTGCTATTGCTGCCAGCGCGACCCTGTCTGTGGTCGAAAGTTTTTCCAGTGGCATCGGCGGTGACTGTTTCATTCTCTACCACGAGGCAAAAAGCGGAAAACTGCATGCTCTAAATGGGAGTGGTCGCTCCCCTGCGGCAGCGACTGTAGAAGAGATCCGCGCCCGTGGTCACGCAACCATGCCCGATAGCGGGATATTGCCGGTTACTATACCCGGAGCCATCGATGCCTGGTATACAGCGAATCAAGCTCTCGGCAAGCTCGAATTTTCTGCGCTGTTACAGCCGGCTATAAAATACGCCGAAAATGGCTATGTAGTCAGTCCGGTAATTGCGCATAACTGGAAGGAATGCGAATCGACGCTCGCACAAACCGCGGAAGCATCTGCCGCTTATCTTGTCGATGGAAAGGCACCTGCAGCAGGCACCATACACCGCCAGCCAGATCTGGCTCGCAGCCTACGCATGATAGCCGCACAGGGGCCTGACGTTTTTTATCAGGGTGAAATCAGCGAAGAAATAGTGCGTTTCAGTCAAAGCCACAACGGTCTGCTGAGTCTGGATGATTTTGCCGAGCACCGCTCTGAATGGGTAAGCCCAATTAGTAGCGATTATCGCGGCTACAAGGTGTGCCAAATCCCACCGAATGGACAGGGAATTACCACCTTGATGGCACTCAATATTCTCGCCCAGACAAAAGTCGTGGACTATGCTCACCTGAGCGCGGACCATATCCATCTTCTCAGCGAGGCTTTCACACTGGCGATGGTCGAGCGTGACCGATTTATTTCCGATTCGGCATTTAACCCATTGCCGATTAATGAAATGCTTTCCGATGAATTTGCCCAGCAACAGTTTGCGCGTATTCGCTTTGACGGGGTTTTGTCGCAACCGGTTGCTTCAGCTCTACCCAATCACAGGGATACGGTTTACCTGACCGTGGTTGACCAGGAACGCAACGCCTGCTCGTTCATCAATAGTGTTTTTCACTCCTGGGGTAGCGGTCTTGTTGCCGGAAATACCGGCATCAACCTGCAAAATAGAGGGGCCGGGTTCTCGCTTGAAGCGGGTCATTTTAATCAACTCGAACCCCGCAAGCGTCCGATGCACACGATCATTCCAGCTATGGTTTATGAGGATGATAAACCGGTGCTTAGCTTCGGTGTGATGGGTGGGCAATACCAGGTCATGGGACAGGCTTATGTCCTTTCCAACTGGATCGACTACGGTATGAACGTGCAGGAATCGCTCGATGCGCCAAGGTTTTTTCTCTACGACGGAGAGCTGTCGGTTGAATCGGGCGTGCCATTAAATATTCGCGAATCACTGAAGCAATTAGGTCACAAAATTGTCGCAGCTGACTCACCCCATGGCGGCGGGCAGGCAATTTTTATCGACTGGCAAAATGGTGTTTTGCACGGCGGATCGGATCCGCGTAAAGACGGAATGGCGGGCGGTTTCTGAGGCGTTTTAATTTCAGCGATTCAGTTGCCCCGCGATGGTGGGGCAATTATTTATCGGCTAAAACTAATTTAACGATTCCTGGTTCAAATGCTGCTTGTGATTAGACATGAACGCCTGCAGACGCCTGTCGGTGCCCTCGGGTACTCTCAAACCCTTTTTGCTTCGACGCCAGAGAATGTCGTCGCTTAATTCAGCCCATTCGTATGAGATCAGGTAGCTGACCTCGCATTCATACAGGCCTCCACCAAAATTCTCACCCAGATCCGTCATCTCAGTACACCCATCTAGCAACACTTCTATATCGGTACCATAGTTACGCGCGTAGTCGTCTAATACATCTTTGTTTAACCATGGGTATCGATGTTTGCACTTCTTCAGAAAGGTCGCGAAATCAGCATTTTCGATATTCCCACCAGGCAACTTGGCAAAGGCAGTCCAACCCGGGGTGTCGAAAGCCAATGGCTTTTTAAGCATATCTACGACCTGTTCGGATAATTTCCGGCAGGTGGTGATTTTACCACCGAAGACAGACAAGATGGGCGGCTTTCTAGCGTCCAGTTGCAGTACATAATCGCGCGTTACCTTGCTCGCGTTTTTCGACTCGTCGTCAAACAGGGGCCGGACCCCTGAATAACTCCAGACTACCTCTTCGGGCCGCACTGGTTTTTTAAGATACTCATTGATCGCGTCGCAAATATAGGTTATTTCAGCTTCGTCTATCGTCACCTTATTGGGATCACTGTTGACCTCGATATCGGTGGTGCCAAGTAAAGTAAAGTCTTGTTCGTATGGGATCGCAAACATCACTCGTCCATCGGCGTTCTGAAAAATATAGGGGTAATCGTGATCGAATAACCTGGGCACGACAATATGGCTACCCTTGATTAGACGAATATCATTTTCAGTGTTGGTGGTTTTATCCAGATCGAGTGTTTTTTTCACCCAGGGACCCGACGCATTAACCACTGCGCGTACTTGTAACGGGCGATTACGGTTAGTCCTGCAGTCCTCAATTGTTGCGACCCAGTACTCCTGTTTACGCTCCAGCGCGGTACATTTTGTACGTGTCAGTATGCGCGCGCCATGGCGCTCGGCATCACGCGCGTTGAGTACCACTAAACGCGAATCCTGTACCCAACAGTCGGAATATTCGAATCCACGCGTATACTCAGGTTTAAGTGTTTTGCCACTGATGTGCTTGCGTAGATCGACACCCCGGGAGCCGGGTAGTATTTTGCGTCCGCCAATGTGGTCATAAAGAAATAACCCCAGTCGAATTAACCAGCGGGGTCGCAGTGACCTGTGGTGTGGCAGGATAAAACGTAGTGGCCAGATAATGTGCGGCGCGCTGTTTAATAATATTTCGCGCTCTTGCAATGCGTGTCGTACTAGTAGGAAATCGTAATATTCAAGATAACGCAGGCCACCATGAATCAGTTTGGTGCTGGAAGACGAGGTATGCTGGGCGAGATCGTCCTTTTCACACAGTACCACTTTCAGGCCTCGACCGGCGGCGTCACGAGCGATGCTGGCGCCGTTGATACCGCCACCTATAACAAGCAGGTCTGCTATCTCGGGCGTTTCGTTCTGTTTGTTCTGCATAGTGATGCTGGACGGATTTGGAAATTACCTGTCACACCCATTTGAAGACGAAGAACCCCCAGGCAATCGAGATAATTAGGCCACCCCACAGCGGTGTGCTGAAAGCCCATAACCAGCCCATAAATATGAATGCACTGCCTACCAGGGTAATAAATAAACGATCGCCGCGAGTCGTATCAATTTTGAAAATACCGCGCCGGGGGTTGCCACCCGGGCTATATTTTTCCCATATTCCCATCACGACCAGGCAAGTTAAAATAAATACAAAAAATGCGATAGTGGGCCAGGTCCAGGCCATCCAGGTTAAACCCACGCTCAGACCCTCCCCATGGCAAAACCTTTGGCAATATAATTTCTGACGAAATAAATCACGAACGCACCTGGCACAATCGTCAGGGTGCCCGCAGCAGCCAATAGCCCCAGTTCGTATCCGGCGGTGCTTGCGGTACGCGTCATGGTGGCGGCGATGGGCTTGGCAGACACCGAGGTCAGGGTTTTTGCGAGCAGCAGTTCCACCCAGGAGAACATGAAGGTAAAGAATGCGGCGACGCCGATGCCGGCGACAATCGTTGGAATAAAAATGCGTATGAAAAATCGTGGGAACGAATAACCATCGAGAAAAGCGGTTTCGTCGAGTTCTTTCGGCACTCCCGACATGAAACCTTCCAGTATCCAGACCGCCAGCGGGATGTTGAACAGGCAGTGTGCGAGCGCCACGGCAATATGTGTATCAAATAATTCGACTGCAGAGTAGAGTTGAAAAAATGGGAGCGCAAATACTGCGGGTGGCGCCATGCGATTGGTGAGCAGCCAGAAGAACAAATGCTTGTCGCCGAGAAAGCGATAACGTGAAAATGCATAGGCAGCGGGCAGGGCTACCGATAAAGAGATAACCGTGTTCATCACCACATAGGTAATAGAATTCAGGTAGCCGTTATACCAGGTCGGGTCGGTAAAGATTTTTTCGTAGTTTGCGAGAGTGAAATTTTGCGGATATAAAGAGAAAGTGCCAAGAATTTCGTTGGTTGTTTTGAACGACATGTTCAGCAGCCAGTAAATAGGCAGCATCAGGAACACGATGTATATGGTTGGCAGCAGCCACTTTTTAAAATTCAGGTAATTTGGCATATTATTGTTTCTCGTCCTATTGTTCCTCGTCGCGCATCATCACTGTGTAAAAAATCCAGCACACCAGTAACACAACGAAAAAATAAATCAGCGACATGGCAGCGGCTGGTCCCAGATCAAACTGACCCAGCGCTATTTTGACTAAATCAATCGACAGGAATGTGGTGGTATTTCCTGGTCCGCCACCGGTTAGTACAAATGGTTCGGTGTAGATCATGAAGCTGTCCATGAAGCGCAACAGAATCGCGATGGTCAATACGCGCTTCATTTTGGGTAGCTGGATACGCCAGAAAACCGCCCAGGCACTGGCGCCATCAATTTTCGCCGCCTGGTAATAGGCATCCGGGATCGCACAGAGTCCTGCGTAGGAAAGTAACACCACCAGCGAAGTCCAGTGCCAGACATCCATGACGATCGTGGTTATCCACGCCGCGGTCGGCTGTTGGGTAAAGTTGTAGTCTATACCGAGGCCATTAATCATACGTCCAAGCAGGCCAATATCGGGTAGCGCGAAGATATTCCACATCGCACCGACCACATTCCAGGGAATTAGCAGGGGCAGGGCCATCAATACCAGGCACACCGATACCCAGGGACCTTTCTTTGGCATCGACAGGGCAACGGCGATACCTAATGGGATCTCGATTAACAAAATGGTGCCGGTAAAAGCGAGCTGGCGCAGGAACGCATCGTGGAATCGGCTTGAATTGAGCACCTGCTCAAACCATCTGACGCCCTCCCAGAAAAAAACATTGTTACCGAAGGTCTCCTGTACCGAATAGTTCACCACCGTCATCAGCGGAATCAGGGCATTAAAAGCTACCAGGACGACGACGGGAATTACGAATATCCACGCCTTTTGATTGGTTGGTTTGCTCATCGTTACAAATTCCTAATCGATTACCCAGCTGTCTTTGTACAACCGCGTATGTCCAGAAGAAAATGAGATGCAAGGACTCTCAGAGGGTATTTGTGCGTCTTCAGCGACGATCATTTTTATCAGGTTATTGTCATGGTGGGCGAGGACGATCTGGTAGCGACCCAGGTCGTCGACCTTGATAATCTCTACCGGAAAACCTTCGTCGTCAAATTCTACGAACTCGGGTCGAATTCCAACTTCGATATTGCCGGTGCCGTTACTGGGTAGCCTGGTACATGCGGTTTTCACCTTATTACCAGCAAAATGTGCTGCGCCATCGCTGATCTCGCAGGGCAAAATATTCATCCCCGGAGAACCGATAAAGTGTCCGACAAAAGTGTGGGCAGGATGCTCGAATAACTCAATCGGTGTGCCAACCTGGACCACCGTGCCGTCGTACATGACTACCACATGGTCGGCAAAGGTGAGTGCTTCGGTTTGGTCATGGGTGACGTAAATCATGGTTCGACCGAGCTGCTGGTGTAATTCCTTGAGTTTCGAGCGCAGTAACCATTTCAAATGTGGATCGATAACCGTAAGCGGTTCATCGAACATAATCACATTCACGTCTTCGCGCACCAGGCCGCGACCCAGGGAGATTTTTTGCTTGCCATCCGCTGTTAGTCCCGCCGCGCGTTTGCGCAATGAATTTTCAAGGTCGAGCATTTCGGCAACCTCGTTGACGCGCGCCCTGACCCTGTCCTCAGCGACTCCCCGATTGCGTAGCGGGAAAGCCAGATTATCGAACACCGTCATCGTGTCATAGACTACCGGAAACTGAAAAACCTGGGCTATTTCACGTTCGCTGGTTGGCGTATCGGTGACATCGGTTTCGTCGAAAAACACCCGACCCTCGGAAGGCGTCAATAAACCGGAAATGATGTTTAGTAGCGTGGTTTTGCCACAACCAGAGGGGCCTAACAGGGCATAAGCACTGCCGTCTGACCACTCGGCGTCAATTTGTTGTAACGCGTAGTCCTGCCTGCTTTTCGGTTCTGGCAGGTAGCTATGTTTAATGTTTTTTAAGGTGATTTTGGCCATGCTATGTTTGCTCGATATTCCTGATTAACCTGTGGCGTTAACTAGCAACTAAGCTGCCGTCATCGTTAAAATAAAGACATCGCCCAACCTGCATGTGTAACTCGGTTGTTTCACCGACCTCAAAGGGGTGTATGCCCTGCGACTCCGATACCCAGGGGTTACCGGCGATATCAACGTGTACAATACTTTCAGAGCCGCTGATCTCGGCAACCTGGACCAGCCCACTGATACTAATGCTATCCTCGCGAGCCTCGCCCAGGGTGATGTGGTGTGGGTGAATAGCGAGGGTATAGTTACCGTCTGCCATGGCGGCGTATTTACCCGCAACCGGCCAACGAATGCTGTCAGCTAATACAAAAGTACCCTCCTGTTTTTTAACAATTGCGGTATTTATCGGTGGATCAGAAAATACATGAGCAGTTAACAGGGAGTTAGGTTTTCGAAAAATTTCCGCCGTCGGACCGTATTGGGTAATCCGGCCTTCGTGTAAAGTAGCTGTGTGGCCACCTAGCATCAACGCTTCCTGGGGCTCACTGGTGGCGTAAACCACGGTGGCACCGGTATTTTCGAACAGTTTGGGTAATTCGTCGCGTAGTTCCTCGCGTAGTTTGTAGTCGAGATTCGCCAGCGGTTCGTCGAGTAATACCAGTGGTGCGTTTTTAACCAGTGCGCGTCCCAGCGCGGTACGCTGTTGTTGCCCACCAGATAACTCTTCTGGCATACGGTCAAGCATTGGAGTCAGCTTCAGCAGCTCGGCAATTTCGCCGACGCGCCTGCGAATTTCGGCATCGGCAAGCCTGGCAACTCGAAGTGGTGACGCGATGTTGTCGAAAACAGTAAAGTTTGGATAATTGATGAATGCCTGGTACACCATCGCGACTTCGCGTTTTTGTACCCGAACGCCAGTGACGTTCCTGTCGTCAAACCAGACTTCTCCGCTGGTGGGTGTTTCAAGACCTGCCATCAGTCGCATCAGGGTAGTTTTGCCGCTTAGCGTAGTGCCCAGCAAGATGTTAAAACCACCTTTTTCCAGAACCAGGTCGGTGTCGTAGATGTGCATCTCCGCGCCGACACGTTTGGTCACCTGTTTGAGTTGAATTCCCATACTAGTTAATGGTTCCGCGGGTTAGAGATTCATTGTAATGTCTGGAGTAGTTACTTCGACCTGCACATCATGCGATCGGCATATGTCCATGAACTCCGGGGGCGGCATCTCGTCGGTTACGAAATATTCCATCTCGCTGATATTGCTGATACGCATCGGGGCTTCGCGTTGAAACTTGGTTGCGTCACCCACCAGTATAACCGAACGGGCGTTTTTGATGATGGCTTGCGCGACACGCACTTCACGAATATCGAAGTCCAGTATAGCGCCATCTTTTTCAATTGCGGATGCGCCAATTACCGCGTAATCAACTTTGAACTGGGCGAAGAATTCGGCAGTGGTCTCGCCGACTATGCCGCCGTCTTCACGGCGAACGGTGCCACCGGCGGTCATCACGTTGATCGATTTGCTGGTTCTGAGCGTATTCACTACATTGAGGTTGTTGGTGATTACCAGCAACCCTCTATGCTGTTGCAAATGTTCGGCAACCATTTCGGTGGTAGTTCCAATATTGATAAACATTGAGGAGTCGTTCGTTATTAATTCGGCCGCGCGTTTGCCAATCGCATTTTTTTCCTCGGCAGCGATATGGGCACGAGCGGCATAACCGAGATTCTCGACACCGTCGTGTACCAGCGCGCCACCATGAACCCTCTGCAACAGGCGTAGCTCGGAAAGTTGATTCAGGTCGCGGCGAATCGTTTGTGGTGTCACCTTAAATGACTCGGCGAGTGGATCGACTTCGACTTCCCCATGTATTCGCGCGTGCTCCAGAATAGCTCTCTGACGTGTGCTGAGGATTACCCCGGTTTGTTGAATTTGATTCAAAACTAATAACCTGCGGAACTAATTAAATACCAGGAGAGTGTGCAAACACCCTCCTGATATAACTACAGGATTATCGCCAGGCTTTACTGCTGCCAGCGTTTTACCAACTCATCGTAGTCAATGGTTTCGCCCTGTGGCTTTTCGTTGACCTTCGCTTTAGGTGAGCCGGGCTTATTGAGCCAGTAAGATGCTTCGCGCTCTTCGTTCAGTCGAGGACCGCATCCGCCGTAAGTACCGGCTTTTTCGTCTGCAGCCTGCATCCGCGCCATTACCGTATCCATTTCAGATGCGAGACGATCCATTGCCTGCTGCGGAGTAAACACACCAGAGTTCACGTCACCGATTTGCTGCCACCAGATTTGCGCCAGTTTCGGATAATCCGGTACATTGATGCCGGTTGGCGACCAACGAACGCGGTCAGGTGAACGGTAAAACTCTACCAGACCACCGAGTTTCGGTGCGCGTTTGGTAAACGATTCATGACGGATGTCGCTGTCACGAATCGGAGTCAGGCCGACGTGAGTTTTCTTCAGCGAGACTGTTTTGGAAACAGTGAACTGTGCATACAACCAGGCTGCCTTACGACGGTCTACCGGGGTTGACTTGAACAGAGTCCAGGAACCGGCGTCCTGATAGCCGAGTTTCTGACCATCTACCCAGTAAGGGCCATGTGGCGATGGGGCCATACGCCACAACAAGTTTCCAGCATCATCAACGGTATTATTACCTTCGCTTTTTGGTGCAACCATCGATGCGGTAAAAGCCGTATACCAGAAAATTTGCTGCGCTACATTGCCCTGCGATAATGCAGGTAATGACTGGTAAAAGTCGTAACTGGCAGCGCCGGGAGGGGCGTATTTACGTAACCATTCGTCCCACTTGCGAATCGCATAGACAGCAGCAGGACCGTTGGCCGCTCCGCCACGGGTAACCGATGAACCGACTGGATTACAGGTGCCGGCTTCCATTCGAATTCCCCATTCGTCGACGGGTACACCATTGGGCAGGCCTTTACTGCCAGCACCAGCCATGGAAAGCCACGCGTCAGTCATGCGCCAACCGAGATCAGGGGCACGTTTACCGTAATCCATATGACCGTAAATACGGACGCCATCAATTTCCTTGACGTGAATCGAAAAGAATTCGGCAATGTCTTCGTAAGCGGACCAGTTGACTGGTACGCCCAGATTATAGCCGTAGCGATCTTTGAATTGCTTCTTCAGATCAGGACGTTGGAACCAGTCATAACGGAACCAGTACAGATTGGCGAATTGCTGATCCGGTAATTGGTACAGCTTGCCATCGGGCCCTGTGGTGAAAGAAATACCCATGAAGTCATCAAGGTCGAGCGTTGGTAGCGTCACGTCTTTGCCTTCGCCAGCCATCCAGTCGGTCAGGTTGACCGCCAATTGCAGGCGTGAATGGGTGCCTATCAGATCCGAGTCGTTGATGTAGGCATCGTAGAGATTTCGATTGGTCTGCATCTGTGTTTGAACTGCCTGGACTACTTCGCCCTCGCCAAGTAACTGGTGATTTACCTTGATACCGGTGATTTCCTCGAACGCTTTAGTCAGAACCTTGGACTCGTATTCGTGAGTTGGAATGGTTTCAGACAGCACATTAATTTCCATACCCCTGAATGGTGCCGCAGCTTTGATGAACCAGTCCATCTCGGCTGATTGTTCCTCTTTAGACAGGGTAGATGGCTGAAACTCATCATTTACCCACTTAGTGGCTTCGGCCTTCCCCGCATACGCGGCAGGCTGAATGCACAATGCAACGGCTGCTGCCATCGCGATTTTGCGAATCATCATTTA
>CBDUSZ010000103.1:0-11257 GCA_965370015.1 uncultured bacterium
CGAAACGCCAGAAAATCAGGAACAATTTCATCAACCGAATATTATTGGGTGTCATGAGTGCGTGGAGCGCAAGGCGAAAATTCCGGCGATGGCGCGAGCTGTACAAGCTGATACACGAGTGTCTCGTCAGCATTTCAACGCCGCAATCGCGCCGCGAACGGCCGAAAAAATGGTGGCTATGCCCTGATTCGAACAGGGGACCCCATCATTATGAGTGATGTGCTCTAACCAGCTGAGCTACATAGCCATTGTACTTAAACCTGATAAACCGGATTGCCCGGTCGAGGGGAGCGCGATTTTCGCTTGATGATCACGCGCTGTCAAGCGCTGGGGCAAACTAAACGTTAAAACGAAAATGCACCACGTCACCTTCCTGCATAACATATTCTTTACCTTCCAGGCGCCAGCGTCCTGCATCTTTTGCGCCCTGTTCACCTTTACCACCGATGAAATCGTCAAAGCCAACTACTTCGGCACGGATAAAGCCTTTTTCGAAGTCGGTATGGATGACCCCGGCGGCTTTTGGCGCGGTGTCACCAGTGCGAATCGTCCAGGCGCGAACTTCCTGTTCCCCGGCGGTAAAATAGGTTTGTAATTTTAACAGGCGATAACCCGCATGGATTACACGGTCGAGGCCGGGTTCTTCTAAACCCATTTCCTGCAAAAATTCTGTTGCTTCCTCGGCATCGAGTTCGGCGATATCGGCTTCTATTGCGGCACAAACAGCGACTACTTCGGCACCTTCGGATTTGACAAATTGAGTTAATGCGTCCAGATGCGGATTATTTTCGAAACCGTCTTCGGCAACATTGGCTATATACAGGGTTGGCTTCGCGGTAATCAGGTGCAAATCCTTCATCCAGTGGCGCTGCTGATCTTCAACTTCGAAACTGCGTGCACTGTTGCCAGCCTCGACATGGGCCTGTATCGCTTGCATAAACACGAGTTTGGCCTTTGCATCCTTGTCGTTCGATTTCGCCAATTTGGTGGCGCGTTCAGTCTGGCGTGCTATCGACTCCATATCTGCCAGTAACAATTCGGTATTGATGATTTCGACGTCATTCAACGGATCGATCTTATTGCTGACATGCACGATGTCCGGGTTTTCGAAACAACGTACCACCTGTGCGATTGCATCGGTTTCGCGGATGTGTCCGAGGAATTGATTACCCAGACCTTCACCTTTCGATGCCCCTGCAACCAGGCCTGCGATATCGACAAATTCCATAGTGGTGGGAATAGTTTTCTTTGGATTGACGATTTCGGCCAATTGCATGAGCCTGGCGTCTGGCACCTCGACAATACCGATGTTCGGATCAATCGTACAAAACGGGTAGTTCTCGGCCGCGATCCCTGCTTTGGTTAGCGAATTGAACAGGGTTGATTTACCGACGTTGGGGAGTCCAACGATGCCACATTTAAATCCCATTTTATTGCTCGTCCGGGGTATGTAGTGCCTGCATGGCCTTGTCGATTCTACCTTCAAAAATATATGGTATGACTTCGAGCGTGCGTTGATTTGCCGCCTCGATCAACCCTTTATCCTCTAAGGAAGGTCGATGAAGTACGTAATTAACCACCTGGTCGCGATCACCGGGATGACCGATACCGATACGCAAGCGGAAAAAATCCCTGTCGCCAAGGTGACTGATCGTGTCGCGCAGACCATTGTGCCCACCATGTCCGCCACTTTGCTTTAAGCGGTTGTCACCGGGCGCCAGATCGAGTTCGTCGTGAATCACCAGCATTTGCTGTGGCTTGAACTTGTAAAATCGTGCCAGAGCGCCGATCGACTGACCGCTTCGATTCATGAAAGTCTGGGGTTTGAGCAAAAATATGTCCTTCCCATCCGCACCATATTTTGCCATATCGGCGTTAAATCGTTTTTCAAATCGAAACGACAGAGTGAGATGATCTGCGAGCAGGTCGAGAAACCAGAAGCCGGCATTGTGCCGGTTATCGACGTATTCGGCCCCGGGGTTTCCGAGGCCGACTATCAAACGAATGTCCGCGGTGAGCGCAGGCATATATGCTATTACTCTTCGGTGGCCTCTTCGCCGCCTTCAGAATCAGCACCACCCTCTTCGCCTTCGGCTTCTTCGCCTTCGACAGCTTCAGGAGCTTCCTCGGAGATGATTTCTTCGGCACGAGTTTTCACCACTGATATTACACCGGTATCGTGATCTTCACCAAAAGTCAGCGCAACGATTTCGACACCTTCAGGCATTTTAATCTCCGACAGATGCAGAGTTTCACCCAGATTCAGATCGAGAACATCAATTTCGAGGTATTCGGGCAGATTTTTCGGCAGACAAACCACTTCAATTTCAGTAGCCACTTGCGTCAACATACCACCGTCCAATCTCACTCCAACACAATCTTCGGTATTGAGCGCGTGGATTGGCACTACCACGTGTATTGGCTTTTTCTTGTCGATGCGGAAAAAGTCCGCGTGCATGACTCTGTTTTTATACGGGTGACGTTGCAAATCACGCAGTATTACTTCGTCTGTTTCCTTGCCTATATTCAGGTCGATGAGCTGTGTGTAAATCGCTTCGCTTTCAAGCTCGTGACTAAATTTATCGTGATCAAGGCTGATTGACTGGGGATTACCATCGCCCCCATATACGATTGCTGGAACCAAATTCATGCGTCTTAGGCGGCGGCTCGCACCTTTCCCCGAATCTGCACGTGGTTCAGCATTCAGTTGAATATTATCTGACATTGCTATACTCCAAAAACAAAAAAACCGTCAACTGACGGAGGCCTTCCTTGCGACCAGGAAGGAACTAAAGATCACCTCAGCAGAGGTGATCTTAGTTGCCGAGGCAACTATCGTTAATCCATATACATCGAACTAACTGATTCTTCAAAATGGATGCGGCGGATCGTTTCAGCCAACATTCCTGCAACCGATACCTGACGAATACTCTCGCACTTTACTGCTTCCGCTGACAGCGGAACCGTATCGGTTACTACCAGTGCGTCAAGCACCGAGTTTTCAACATTTTCTATCGCCTTACCGGATAATACCGGATGCGTACAATAGGCATAAACGCCTTTCGCACCGCGTTCTTTCAAGGCCGCCGCCGCCTGGCACAGGGTGCCCGCGGTATCGACCATATCGTCGACGATGATGCAGGTTTTATCCTTCACCTCGCCAATAATATTCATCACCTTGGCCATGTTCGGCTGAGGTCGGCGTTTGTCGATGATCGCAAGTTCTGCATCGTCGAGCTGTTTTGCCACGGCCCTGGCCCGCACTACACCGCCGACATCGGGCGACACAACTATCATATCCGGATATTTCTGCTTCCAGATATCACCCATTAAAATAGGCGACGCATAGACATTGTCTACCAGGCATTCAAAAAAGCCCTCGATTTGATCCGCGTGTAAATCTACGGTCAAAACCCTGTCGACGCCGACACTGCCGAGCATCGTCGCAACGACCTTGGCGGTGATCGGAACCCGCTGCGATCGTACCCGACGATCCTGGCGTGCATAGCCAAAATACGGGATAACCGCAGTGACCCGATCCGATGATGCTCGTTTTATCGCATCGATCATGACCAACAACTCCATCAGGTTGTCATTGGTCGGCATGCAGGTTGGCTGGACGATAAATACATCCTTACCACGAACATTCTCACCGATCTCAACCGATGTTTCACCATCGCTGAATATACCTACCGAGGCGTTTCCGATAGGGATATCCAGGTTACGCGCTACCGCCCGCGCTAACTCGGGGTTGGCGTTTCCTGTGAAGACCATTAAATCGTTCGTGGCCACACTGGCATCCATCTAGGTCTCTCATTCAATCAAAAAAATGGCTGGGCCGGCTGGGATCGAACCAACGAATGCCAGGATCAAAACCTGGTGCCTTACCGCTTGGCGACGGCCCATTAAACTTGGTGTTTTTTTACGTCCATGTAGCTACGTCCGGCCCAGCCATCCTTGGCTGTGCGCTTTGGACAACAGCCCATTAAATTCTGATGCATTCTTACGTCCCTGTAACTGCGTCCGGCCCAGCCATCCATGGCTGTGCGCTCTTCGGGAAAATGACATGTTAAATGTCATTTTCTAATCCTCATCGCCCTTACCGCTTGGCGACGGCCCATTAAATCTATATTAACTTCGCTTTAGCCGTGCTTTTCGCACTGCTCTAATACCGGGTTTTTGTTCATCGCTTTAACGACGAAGGTCTCCCAGCGCCCCGGTGCGCGGGATTTTACACCTTCTGCCTGTTCCAGGCTATCGAAAGCCGCGAATACGCAGGCCCCGGTTCCAGTCATTCTGGCACTGCCGAACTGGTTTAACCAGTCTATCGCCTGTTGTATCTCGGGGTATAGCTTGCAGGCGACTTTTTCGCAGACATTGATACCCGATCCGCCCAGAAAGGCGCGTATTGTGATTGCATCACTATCCCGTGTCAATTCCTCTGCTTTAAATATTTTTGCTGTCGAAACCTGCACTCCGGGATGGATCACAAGGTACCAGGGCTGCGGTAATTCAATCGGGATTAACTGCTCGCCAATTCCACTAGCCCAGGCTGCCTGACCCATCACAAACACCGGGACGTCCGCCCCCAGATTCAGCCCTGTTTCAGCGAGCTCGGTTAGACTCAAATTCAGGCCCCACAACTGGTTAAGAGCCAACAGCGTAGTCGCCGCATTCGAGCTGCCACCGCCCAGGCCACCGCCGATCGGGATACGCTTATCAATCGATATTTGCACTCCCTTTTCTACGCGGTACTGCCTTTGCAATAACCGTGCAGCCTGTATAGCAAGATCTTCGGCTTCGGCAACGCTGGTGTGGCTATTAATTCGCTGTATTGAGCCATCTGGGGTCGCACTAAATTCCATTTGATCATTCAAATCGATGAATTGAAAAACTGTTTGCAACAAGTGGTAGCCATCATCCCGCCTTCCGGTGATATGCAGCATCAGGTTTAGCTTCGCGGGTGATTGCAGGGACAGGTGTTTCATCAATCAAAATCGGGGAATAATACCGGCGATTTGATTTCTGATTCAAATTGGCGCCATCGCTCGATGACGATTTTTAATGCCAGATTCGCATGCTTGAGATACATCTTCCTGGGCAATCCCTGTGTCGTGGTATCGCGTTGAAAATAATCCAGATAGTTTATCAACCAGTCGTCCTGGCGCAGAGTCTTCAATCGGCCATCTGCCTGCAAATCAAAACTATAGTCAGTGTCGGCTAGCGGCAAGCCTTTTATCCACGACTCCAGCCCCGTAACCGGGAGGGACCAACCGAACGCCCTTATTAACAGAGCCTCGGCCGAATGACCATAAAAAACCTGGCCATCGGGCAACGACAGCTTTACCGGTGGTTGGGCGTTTGCCTGCAGATTGGATTCAATGCGAAATACCCCGCGTCCGAATGGCGCTTCGATGACAATATCAAAATGGTCACTTTCACGCTGCCAGTTAATGCCTACCTGATAAACCTCATGCTCGACAAATACCACCGCTCGCGCATGGACATCCCAGCTATCGAGTTTGCTCAATAGCACCTGATGCCTGGCCCAACTCGCGTAGCTTTCTTCGGTAACCGGAGGCCCCCCCAGGCCACTACAACCGACTAACGATAATACAACCCACAACGATGCCGCCAAATGCAGTAGATATTTTCTGCTTATCCGAACCGGGAGATGAAAGGGGATATAATTCACGAATTCACGCATCGGCGCATACTTTAGAATCTGTCGGACTTAGCGCGTACAGGACTAGGGTATAAAGCGATGCATAATTTCTTGCAGCAACGGATCATCGGGCGCCTTTTTCAGCGCTCTCTGCCAAACAATCTTTGCTTCTTCCTGTGCACCACTAACCCACAGCACTTCGCCCAAATGCGCAGATATTTCACTATCGTCAGATTGTGATAACGCACTACGCAGTAAACGAATTGCTTCTTCATAATTACCCAGCCGATAGTTGACCCATCCAAAGCTGTCGATGATTGCAGCGTCATCGGGCATAATTTCGATTGCGCGCTTCAGGTAACTATAGGCCTCCGCATATCGATCTGTTTGATCCGCCAGGGTAAATCCAAGTGCATTCAGTGCGTGCGCATTATCCGGTTCGGTTTTCAGTATTTCGCGAATATCCTGCTCAAGAATACCGAGACGGCCAATTTTTCCCGCTATCATCGCACGCGCGTACAAAAGGTCAGTATTGCCGGGTACAATACTCAGCGCGGTAGTATAGACTTCCACCGCATCTTCATAACGTGCCTGCCGGCGGAATAAATCGCCTTTGGAAAGATAGATGCGAACCAGCGAACCGTTTGACTGACTGCCTTTAAGCATCGAGGCCAACTGTTCATGTGCTTCGTCATAACGCCCGGATTCACCCAGCAGACCGGCAACGCGTAATTTCGCACCGAAAAGATACTCGCCGACATGCACTTGCAGGTACCAGTCGATTGCTTCCTGGTATCTTCCCAGGTCTTCATTAATCCGGCCCAAATAATACTGCGCCTCGCCCTTGCGCTGATTCATCTTCACCAGCTTCAACATATAAATCTCTGCATCGTCGAGGCGGTGCGACTCTAACGATAACAACCCGAGGGTATACAATAAATTGGCATCATCCGGCGATGCCTGATACAGCTTTTCGAATTCGATACGTGCATTCACATACTGTTTTACATCGACCAGCAACCGTGCATAAGTCATTCGTAGCTTCTGATCATCCGGATTTGCCAGCACGGCCTTGCGTAAACTGATAATCGCCTCTTCACGTCGCCCCAATTTTATCAATACCCTGGCTCTTGCATTATGCGCTCCCCCAATATCCTGGCTCACCAACGCCTTATCAAGGTACTCCAGCGCCTCCAGAGCGTCGCCTCCCTGAGCAGCCATCATGCCGTGCAGAAATTGAGCATAGCCGCGGTGCGAATATTTCTGTGCAATTTTGAGAGTTACCGCTAGTACCGTGGCAATATTTGCTTCTCGCGACAGCACGTTAAGCAATGACCCGAATAATTCTGCGTCCGACATCTTGCTAACTTCAATAATGCCATCCAGGTACTGAAAGGCTTCATCGGCTTTTTCCTGACGTATATATATCGCCGCGATAATTTGGCGCGCCTCAGACCGGTCAGGTGCCAGTTCAACCCAGCGCTGGGCGGCCTTTGTAGCCGCCTCCAGATTTTGCCCATACACCGCTATGCGTACCGCCCGCTCAGCGATCTCAGGGTTATTCTGGGATTGCGCAATATTCAGATAACTCTCCACCGCCAGGTCCGTCTGACCCCGATATATGGCAATCTCCGCGACCAGTAAATCGTAGGTATCCTTGCTGAAAGCACTTTCTTGCGAGGCGCTCGGATTGATTCGAACCTGGTCAGACTGTAGCAGCGAATCATTTTCTAACGACGGGTATTGCAATCCGCTACAGGCTGGCAGCAGGAACAGGCTGAGGATCAGTAAATATATTTTTGCCCTGCGTACAATTTTTAATGTTATATTCAATTGTTCTGATTACCCTGTTTTGTTTCTTACCAATTTAAGTGTAGCACCCCATTTCAAAAGCGAGAAGTCAGTCGCTAAAAATCAGCCGCCTGTCTTCGATGAGAAACGCTAATTCGATGGCTCAATATTCTAATTCAGTAAAGTTTACTGACTAGTATGATCACCGCACGCGAGATTCGTTCCAGATCGATCATGCCAGCCCGCTGTAAAATGCCGTAGTCCGGGGTCGGCGAATGCTGGCTGGTGGTTAAACGATCATGCCAACCTGTTTAATCGCGAATATAATATATACTTGCTCTGTATTCGCCTTTCGGGACTATTAAGGGTATTTTTATAACCAGTTTTATTCCGCATCACCTTGTATTTGGCCGATCAATACCGGAAAATTAGCCGCTAACACGCAACTGCCATTATCCATGTCATTATTGTCGCTTGGTATCAATCATCAGACCGCACCCGTCGATATTCGCGAAAAAGTCGCGTTTGCGCCGGATCAGCTGGACGAGGCCCTGATCGGGCTTCAAGCATTGGCTGCAGTGAATGAAACTGTAATCGTCTCGACCTGCAATCGCACCGAGATTTATTGCGATACCTCTGGCGATTCCACTGCGGCTATTTCGCACTGGCTCGCCAGCTTTCATGGTATGACCTCGGAAGAATTAACGCCTTATATATATCAATACGCCGATCACGAAGCGGCCCGGCATTTATTTCGCGTCGCCTCTGGTCTCGATTCGATGGTGCTGGGCGAACCGCAAATCCTCGGGCAGTTAAAACAATCGTTCGACCAGGCGCGCAACGGCAACAGCATCAACACGATTCTTGGCCGCCTGTTTCAGCACTCTTTTAATGTTGCCAAGCGCGTTCGCACAGATACAGAGATCGGATCTCATTCGGTTTCAGTCGCTTTTACTGCGGTCAATTTGGCAAAGCAGATTTTCGGCGAACTAAGCGAATTACAGGCATTATTAATTGGTGCCGGCGAAACCATTGAACTGGTAGCACGCCACCTTCAAAGCCAGAAAATAGGCTCGATGGTGATTGCTAATCGCAGCCTCGAAAATGCAACCAGACTGGCAGCAGAGGTTGGTGCACAGGGGGTTAATATCAGTGATGTGCCGGAACAGCTAGTGAATGCGGATATCGTAATCTCGTCGACTGCCAGCCAGTTACCCATACTCGGCAAGGGCGCCACCGAATCGGCGCTAAAACGACGCAAACGACGCCCCATATTTATGGTTGATCTGGCAGTACCGAGAGATATCGAAAGCGAGGTTGGCGAGCTTGAGGATATTTATCTGTATACGGTTGACGATCTAGAGCACGTGGTCGATAAAAACCAGCGCTCGCGCGAGCTGGCTGCCGAAGCCGCGCAGGAAATCATCAACCTCGAAGTTACAAATTTTCAACAGTGGTTAGTAACCCACCAGTCGGCTGATGAAATCAGGCTGTTACGAGCCAATGCAGAGGCGATAAAACAACAATGTATCGCTCGCGTGCTAGCACAATTTCAGCAGGATCACGATGCTGAAAAAGCGCTGCAAAAATTAGCCAATGCGCTGACCAACAAAATGCTCCACCGTCCCACTATTGAGATGCGCAAAGCGCTCAAATCTGACGACCAGGCAACCATAAGATTCCTCCAATCACTGCTTTCTGCCGAGTAAGTCTCGACCATCGATGAAACAATCCCTGCTAAATAAGCTCGAACTTTTGAGCGCAAGGCACGAAGAAATTGCCGCCTTGCTGGCTGATATCGAGACGATTAATGATCATGACAAGTTTCGTAATCTTTCGATGGAATACGCCCAGCTCGAGGAACTGGTAAAAAACTTTGACGCCTATCAACGGGCGCAACAGGCACTTGTATCGGCTCGCGAAATGTTGGCAGAGGACGACGCTGAAATGCGCGAACTGGCAGAAGAGGAAATCGGTGCGAGTACCCAGATCATTGGGCACCTGGAAACCGAATTAGAAAAATTGCTACTGCCAAAAGACCCCAACGATAGCGCCAACGTATTTCTTGAAATTCGCGCCGGTACCGGCGGCGACGAGGCAGCATTGTTCGCCGGAGATTTATTTCGCATGTACAGCCGTTATGCCGAATCAAAGCGATGGCAACTGGAAATTTTGAATAGCAGCGAAGGCGAACACGGCGGGTACAAGGAAATTATTGCGCGCATCATCGGTCAGGGCGCGTATTCTCATCTGAAATTCGAATCGGGTGCTCATCGCGTACAACGCGTGCCGGAAACAGAATCGCAGGGGCGGGTGCATACCTCGGCGGCAACTGTGGCCATTATTCCCGAAGGTGAAGAGGTCAAGATGATTGAAATAAACACGGCTGATTTACGTATCGATACCTTTCGTGCATCGGGTGCTGGCGGTCAGCATGTGAATAAAACCGACTCGGCGATACGCCTCACCCATCTGCCTACCGGCACCGTGGTCGAATGTCAGGACGAACGTTCACAGCACAAGAACAAGGCGCGAGCAATGTCTCTGCTACAGGCTCGAATTTATGATGCCGAAAAACAAAAACAGGAAAAGGAGCAGGCGGCAGAGCGAAAATCACTGGTCGGGGGCGGCGATCGCTCGGAACGAATCCGTACTTATAATTTTCCACAGGGGCGACTTACCGATCATAGAATTAACCTGACGCTGTATAAACTTGAAGATATTCTCTCGGGATCACTCGGTCAGGTGGTCGATCCATTGATGCATGAATATCAGGCGGAGCAATTAGCCAACCTGGCTGAAGATAATCAGGGTCCTGGTTTATAATTGGTTTGTTGCGACTTTATCGGTGAAAAAAACAGGCCATCCCTGGCCAGCAATATCATCAAAATTCTGGGGGAGGAATTAGATGACGTTCAATCTAAGGATAGTCATAACTCGCCTGATTCACCTGTGAAACAGTTCATAGTGAATGAGTGAACAAATCGACACCGCCATCAAGTGGGCGATGAATCGTTGCTCTGGAGTCAGTGATACACCGAAGCTCGATGCAGAAATACTGCTTGCTTATTGCCTTGGCAAACCCCGTAGCTATTTGTATAGCTGGCCCGAGCGACTTCTAGGTTGCAAAGACTGGCATCGCTTTCAAGCACTGATTGATCAGCGCGTGCTGCCGACCCCGGTCGCTTACTTGTTGGGCGAGCGCGAGTTTTTCTCGCTGACCCTGAAAACCAGCCCGGCCACGCTTATCCCCAGAGCCGAAACCGAGTTACTGGTTGAAACTGCGATAGGCCTGTGCGAAATCAATTCTGTTACAAACTTGCTAGAGCTCGGTACCGGCACTGGCGCGATTGCTATCGCACTCAAGGTGCATCACCCGGATATAAATATTGTTGCAACCGATATTAGTCGCGACTGCCTGGATATGGCGCGGCGAAACGCTATCGATCATGCGGTGACTATCGACTGGATTGAGTCTGACTGGTTTTCACTAATACAAACCAATCCAAAATTCGAAATTATTATTTCCAATCCGCCCTATATTCCTGCTGCCGACCCCTGTCTTGGAAAAGGTGATTTACGCGCCGAACCACTCAGCGCTCTCAGCCCGGGAGAGACGGGTCTTGAAGCGCTACAACAAATTATCAGCAATGCGCCGGCATTTTTAAAGCCTGGCGGCCATCTGCTACTGGAACATGGATTCGATCAACAGGCAGAAGTCGCAGCCCTGATGCAGGCGCATGGTTTTAGCGAGATTACCTGTAAGCTCGATTTAAGCCGGTTACCGCGGGTAAGCCTGGC
>CBDUSZ010000104.1:0-11173 GCA_965370015.1 uncultured bacterium
CTCTTATAAATTGCTACGAAGTAAGGTAAGTCCTGGTGTGCGAAATACTGTTGAATTCAGAATTATTAACGAAATAAAGAGGATAACAAGCTAAATTAAATGCTTTCGGGTAGGAGAAAATACTCCTACCCAGGCAAATTAACCTACCCCAGTAACGGTGCAATCACCAGGCTAACAATAGCCATAACATTGATCAAAATATTCATCGACGGGCCAGAGGTGTCCTTGAAAGGATCGCCAACGGTATCGCCGACTACGGTTGCGGTATGGACATCCGAACCCTTGCCACCGAGATTGCCTTTTTCGACATATTTTTTCGCGTTGTCCCAGGCACCACCAGCGTTTGCCATCATTAATGCCATTAACACGCAGCTCAGTAAAGCGCCAGACAACATACCGCCGAGGGCCTCGGCACCGATAACGAAACCAACCAGTGGAGGCGCGCTAACCGCGATTACACCCGGCACGATCATTTTTTTCAGTGCTGCCGTGGTCGCAATATCAATGCATCGTGCCGTATCGGGTTCGGCCTTGCCTTCGAGCAAACCCTCGATTTCACGGAACTGGCGACGAATTTCCTTGATCATCTCGATTGCCGCATCGCCAACTGCGGTCATCGTAATCGAAGCGATAACAAAAGGAATGAGTCCACCAATGAACAGGCCGATGAGTACATTCGGGTTGCTTAATTCGAGGCTGAAGTCGGGAATATTGAGCGATACGGTTTCGATAAAGGCGGTGATGATTGCAAGTGCCGCGAGCGCCGCCGCACCAATTGCAAATCCCTTACCAATCGCAGCGGTAGTATTACCCAGTTCGTCGAGGGAATCGGTGATCTTGCGGGTTTCTTCGCCGAGTCCAGCCATTTCAGCGATGCCACCTGCGTTGTCTGCAACTGGCCCATAGGCGTCTATCGCCATGGTGATGCCAACGGTTGCCAACATGCCGACAGCCGCGATACCAACACCGTAAAGTCCGGCATAGTGGCTCGATACCGCGATGATGCCACAGATTGTCAGAACCGGAATCGCCACCGATTGCATGCCGAGCGCGAGTCCGGTAATCATAACCGTGGCCGCCCCGGTTTCGCCGGATCGGGCAAGATGTTCAATCGGTTTGCCCGCGGTATAATATTCGGTTGTGAGGCCAATAATGATGCCTCCGATTGCACCGGAGAGTACCGCCGCCCAAATACCGGCGCTCAGTTCGAGCTGCATTATGAGGAAGTAAGCCGTAATTATGAATAATATCGATGCACCCATGGTGCCCATGCGCAAGGCTTTTTCGGGTGATTTTGCAGAATTCACTTTAACAATATAAATCCCCCCGATTGAACAAATTAACCCCAGCGACGCGAGTGCCAGTGGCAGGAACATCAGGTGCTGCTGGCTCCCCATATCGGCCATAGCAGCAGCGGTTAGGGTCGATGCGATGGCAATGGTTGCGATCATCGAACCACAATAAGATTCGAAGATATCAGATCCCATACCAGCAACATCGCCTACATTGTCGCCGACATTATCGGCGATTACACCGGGGTTACGAGGGTCGTCTTCAGGAATACCGGCTTCAATTTTCCCTACCAGGTCGGCGCCGATATCGGCACTCTTGGTGAAAATACCGCCACCGACGCGTGAGAACAGGGCGACTACTGAAGCGCCCATCGCGAATCCATGCATTGAATGCAGTGTTTCCGGATCGCCGGCGAACATTAAGTAAACTGTACCGAGACCTAGCAATCCAAGTGCCGCGACCGCCAGGCCCATGATTGAGCCTCCAAAAAATGCTACGGTGAGTGCAGCGGCTGCTCCCTCATTATGCGCCGCGGTAGTGGTGCGAACATTAGCGCGGGTGGCCGTGTTCATGCCGATATAGCCAGCGGTGCCAGAAGCGAGTGCGCCGAGCAAAAATGAAAATGCAGTTCCCCACCCAAGAAAATAATAAAGCAATACGATCAATACGGCAGAGAACATCGACAGCATCTTGTATTCGCGCTTCATGAATACCATCGCGCCAAGGTGTATCTGGTTACCGATGTCGACAACCTTTCCCTCACCCTCCGGGAATTTTTTTACCAGCATATATGTATAGCCGGCAGCGACCAGTCCTAGCACACCTATAATTGGTGGCAACAGAGTACTTATTTCCACAGTTATTCCTCTAATAAATAAATAATTTGTTAATAATAGAAAATATACTCCAAATATGGAGCCCAAAAAATTCGACATATAGTATCGGTTTTTTCTGTAGGTTCAAAACTTCATTGCACATAAATAGGATTAATTGAGCATAAATAGGACTAATTCGACAAAAAATATGGCCTTACCTGGCGCTATCTGGTTGAAATATGAAGCGTTACACTATGCATCGCTCGCATTCGATGGTTTAATCCTGTAGCCATCATTTTACTACCCGAACCATCGCTGCCTGCCGTAGATGCTGAAACGAGTCCATTTAAAAGACGACCACCTGGAATACCGCCTGATTCGGCGACGCCTGGTAATAGCGGCGGTTTTTATCCTGGTGCTGATGGTTACCCTGTTAGTACGTCTTTTCGTATTGCAGGTTGTTGACTACGAACATTTTTCCACCCTGGCAGACAGTAATCGGGTACGTATAATTGCTTTACCGCCAGCGCGGGGACTGATATTTGATCGCAATGGCGTGGTGATGGCCAAAAATTTGCCAGCCTACCGTCTCGAAATTATCCGTGAGCAGGTAGACGATATCGAAGACACGCTGACGCGACTCAAACAATATGTCGATTATAGTGATCAGGATTTAAAGCGATATCGCCAGTCTTCGAAGCGGCGTCGACCCTTTGAAAGCATACCGTTGCGACTGAACCTCAATGACGACGAGCTTGCCCGGCTTGCAGTTAATCTGCATAAGTTCAATGGTGTGGAGATCAATGCGCGATTAGCACGAAATTATCCGCTTGGCAGCCTCGGTGTACACGCACTTGGGTACGTGAGCCGTATAAATCTGGAAGAACTGAGTCAGGTGAACGAAATCAATTACGCCGGTACCAGTCATATCGGCAAACTCGGGGTGGAGAAATTCTATGAGGATGAATTGCACGGCACGGTTGGAGTACAACAGGTAGAAGTGAATGCCAAGGGCCGGACCCTGCGTGTGCTCAGTGAAAAGGCGCCGATTCCGGGCAGCAACCTGCATTTAACTATCGACTCGAAATTGCAGATGGTGGCAGAGAAGGCGTTCGGTGATTATAACGGCTCGGTGGTTGCGATCGACCCTAATAATGGCGAAATCCTTGCTCTGGTGAGCATGCCTACCTTCGATCCGAACCTGTTCGTGAATGGCATCAGTGTGAAGGATTATGCGTCACTGCGCGACTCACCGGACAGGCCATTATTCAATCGTGCGCTATCGGGACAGTATCCACCCGGTTCGACGGTGAAACCGTTTTATGGATTAGCCGGACTCGAAACCGGTACAGTCAGTAAAGCGCAGAAATTATTTTGTGGCGGATACTACTTATTGCCCGACGAAGAGCGGAAATTCCGTGACTGGAAAAAGGAAGGTCATGGCTCAGTTAATTTAGACGATGCGATAACCCAATCCTGCGATATCTATTTCTATGATTTGTCTTATCGCATGGGGATCGATAAAATTTCGACGTTCATGGAGCAGTTTGGTTTTGGGCAAAAAACCGGAATCGACAGCCCCGGTGAAAAAGGCGGTCTAATGCCGTCTCGTGAGTGGAAACTGGCGACGCAGAGTATGCCCTGGTTCCCAGGAGAAACTTTAAATACTGGTATAGGGCAGGGCGCGTTTCTGGTGACATCGCTGCAACTCACAAATTCAACCGCTGCACTTTCGCAAAAAGGAACGCGTTATCGCCCCCGCCTGGTACGAGCCATCGAATCCCCCGATAGTGAGCAGCTGCGAGAAACCGAAATCATCGAGGCCGGGCAATACAAGTTGATCAAAGACTCGAACTGGCAGCATATCCTGAAGTCTATGAAGAACGTGGTGCATGGTGTTCGCGGTACAGCCTACCCAATTAGTTGGGGGCTAAAGTATACTGCCGCGGGTAAGACAGGTACCGCGCAGGTGTATGGTGTTGCCCAGGATGAGGAGTACGATGAAGAAACGGTGGCAGAGAAATTACGCGACCATGCGTTGTTTATCAGTTTCGCACCGGCTGACGAACCGCGTATTGCGGTAGCAGTCATCGTCGAGCATGGCAGTCATGGAGGTTCTGTTGCCGCGCCGATTGCGCGCAAAATAATGGATGCTTATTTACTGGGGCAGTCGTGAATCAGGATTTCGATAACGAAACTATTTCCTACACCAGGCGGATACTTGATGGGCTACGGGTTGATCCCGTGTTGTTACTGTTACTCGGGCTGTTATCGGTGTTTGGGGTCATGCTGCTATACAGCGCCAGTGGTTCAAATATTGATTTAATGATGCGCCAGATTACGCGTTTGGCGATGGCATTGTTATTTTTAGTGGTGGTTGCCAACATACCCACGCGAATATTAAAGAAGGCTGCGGTCTGGCTTTATCTGGCGGGAATATTATTACTCCTCGGGGTGATGTTTTATGGCGAGGTTGGCAAAGGTGCGCAACGTTGGCTTGATCTCGGTATAATTCGCTTTCAGCCCTCCGAAATACTGAAACTGGCAGTACCGATGATGGTCGCATCCTATCTGGCTGATCGAGTTTTACCGGTGGGCTGGAAAGAATTAATAGTGTCGGTAATCCTGGTAATGATTCCGGTTTTCTTAATTACCCGGCAGCCCGATCTGGGTACCGCTATTTTGGTGGGTAGCGCTGGATTTTTTGTATTATTTCTGGCTGGAGTACGCTGGAAGATAATGCTAAGCCTGGGTTTTTTGTTTTCCTTAATGGCGCCATTGCTGTGGAAGTTTGTGTTACTCGATTACCAGCGCGGACGCATCCTGACGCTGCTGAACCCGGAAAGCGACCCGCTGGGTTCTGGATATCATATTATTCAGTCAAAAATTGCAATTGGTTCAGGTGGTGTCTACGGTAAGGGCTGGCTTAATGGTACCCAGTCGCAACTTGATTTTATTCCCGAGCGCTCGACCGATTTTATTTTTGCTGTATTTGGCGAGGAATTTGGGTTTTTCGGCAGTATCCTATTGATATTTCTCTATTTGGTAATCATATATCGAGGGCTGTATATAGCGGCCCACGCGCGCGAGAATTTTGGCCGGTTGCTGGCAGGCGCATTAAGCCTAACTTTTTTTGTTTACCTGTTTGTTAATATAGGTATGGTTGCTGGATTGTTACCGGTAGTTGGAGTTCCGCTGCCGCTGATCAGTTATGGCGGCACTTCGATGGTAACCCTGATGATGGGTTTCGGGTTGATTATGTCGATACGTTCGGCCAAGCGCTATTTAGGTTAATTGATGAAATATATTTTACTTTTCGTGTCCCTGGTAATTTCGGCGGTTTTAAACGCGGCTGAAATCAAGCTTGGAGACTACAGGAATCGGGCCGACGTTAACGAGTTCATCGAACGGATGGCCAGACAAAGCGATTACAGTGAAGAGGAACTGATCGAATTGTTTTCCGGTGTGAAGAAACAAAGCCACCTGTTTGAGCTTTTGAATAAACCCGCAGAAAAAGAACTGCAGTGGCATCAATATCGCCATATATTCATCAAGGATAGGCGCATTCAGCAAGGTGTTGAATTCTGGCGCGAGCATGTGGACCTTTTGACCGAGATAAGTCTAAAAACTGGAGTTCCAGCAGAAATTATTATTGCCATTATCGGCGTCGAGACTTTTTATGGTACCTACAGGGGAAAAGACCCGGTATTCGATAGCCTCGTAACCCTGGCTTTCGATTATCCCAGGCGCAGTGCATTTTTCAGCCGTGAGCTTGAGCAGTTACTCCTATTGACCAGGGAGCAAAATCTGGATCCAACGACGTTGATGGGGTCTTACGCGGGTGCTATGGGTATGCCGCAATTCATTGCCTCGAGTTATCGTAGTTATGCGGTAGATTTTGACGGCGATGGCCAGGCCAATCTGTTCGACAGTATTCCGGACATATTCGCCAGCGTGGCTAATTATTTCGTCAAACATGGCTGGCGCACTAACGAGCCGATAGCCGGTCCGCTGACAGCGCTTGAAAATAATTCCATCGACCAGCTCAACCCTGGCGTAAAACCCAACTATAAATGGTCTGATTTATCTCGAAATGGCCTGTATTCAAAAACCGAACTCGATCCAAATACTGCAGTGGCGCTGGTGAAACTGGAGCAGAAAGACGCGGCGGAATACTGGGTTGGGCTGCAGAATTTTTATGTTATTACGCGCTATAACCACAGCGAGATGTATGCGATGGCGGTATACCAGTTGTCATTATTAATCAAAGATCGGATGCGGCGGGGTTAATGATGCTGCGCAAATCAATTTTAGCCGGGTATATCCTCGTCTTGCTATCAGCCTGTACCTTTGGCGTGCCCATTGGGGAGCGGACTGCGGGCGGTCAAATTAGCAATATCCCGTACACCAGCAAGTCAAATAGCGGCAACCCGTCGTCCTATGTAGTGGCGGGTAAACGTTACTACGTACTGGATAGCGCGGGTGGATTTAAGCAGCGTGGCATCGCCTCCTGGTACGGCAAAAAGTTTCACGGCCGCAAAACATCGAATGGTGAAATCTATAATATGTATGCAATGACCGCCGCGCACAAGACGCTGCCCATCCCGGTTTATGTGCGCGTGAAAAATCTGTCTAACGGACGCTCGGTTGTGGTCAAGGTCAATGATCGCGGCCCATTCATCGAAGGTCGCATCATTGATCTGTCTTATTCGGCCGCACAAAAACTGGATATTATTGGCACCGGTACTGCCAGGGTTGAGATTAGCACCCTCGCTCCGGGTCAAAGCCAGTCAGTCTCCGTGGTAAGGACAATTCCACTTGCCGACAAGGTCGCGGAAGATATTCCGCTGTTTATTCAGATTGGATCGTTTGGCCAGGAATACAACGCACTTAACTTGTTGCGTGATTTGCAGGATTTAAACGAACAGGCAGTCTCAATTTCAGAGCTGGTAACCAATAATGGATTGTTTTATCGGGTGCGGGTGGGGCCGCTGTACGATATCGAAGAAGCCAATGCGGTAATACGCCGGCTCAAAAGCAAGGGATATACCACCGCTCGCATCGTCGTACAGGACTGATTTTGAGCTGCACTTGTTACAGCCTGAACCGACCGCTACAATCGCGACACTTTTGATCATCCTATGTACTGCAATAAAATGAAGATAGCCAATATCACCATTACTGCCTTTTTGGTGTTTTTCAGCACCAGTATCTGGGCGGCACCGAAGCCGATACCAGACCCGCCCGCGCTAAACGCAGACAGCTATTTCCTGATGGATTTTGACAGTGGTCGGGTACTCGCCGAAAAAGATGCCGATAAGCGCGTGGAACCCGCGAGTATTACCAAGTTAATGACCGCCTACCTGGTCGACAAGGCCATCGCCGATGGTGACGTTAAACTCGATGATCTGGTCACAATTAGCGAAAAAGCCTGGCGCATGAAAGGATCGAAGATGTTTATCGAAGTAGGCAAGCAAATATCGGTCGAGGATTTGATGAAAGGACTCATAATCCAGTCGGGCAACGATGCCACTATTGCGCTGGCCGAGCATATCGCCGGCAGCGAGACCGCTTTTGCCGGTTATATGAACCACCAGGCCGAGGTGTTGGGCATGACCAATAGCCGATTTGAAAATGCCACTGGCTGGCCTACTGAAGGCCATTACAGTACTGCCCACGATATCGCAATTTTAACCCAGGCGGTGATTCGCGATTTTCCCGAGACCTATCGAATTTACAAAGAAAAGGAATACACCTTCAATAGCATTCGTCAATTCAATCGAAATCGTTTGTTGTGGCGCGATAATTCGGTGGATGGTGTGAAAACAGGCCATACCGAAGCGGCTGGCTATTGTCTGGTGGCGTCGGCAATCAGAGGCGATATGCGCTTGATTTCAGTGGTGCTCGGAGCTGATTCGGACAAGGCGCGTACACAAAATAGCCAGTCTTTACTGAATTACGGATATCGCTATTTTGAAACCCACCTGCTTTATAGCGCGAATGAGACTTTGCAAACAGCACGCATCTGGTATGGCGACCAGGAACAAATCGCACTGGGTGTCGAGAATGATATCCATATCACGATACCGCGAGGCCGATATCGTGATTTGCAGGCATCGATGGAAATTGACAGTGAAATTAACGCACCGGTAACTCGTGGTCGGGAGATGGGCGTGGTGAATGTCAAACTGGACGATGAGTTGATCGTCAGCGAAAATATTGTCGCCATCCATGCGGTGAATGATGGTGGTTTGTTAGTGAAGGCATTAGATAGCATTAAATTGATGTTTAAATAGAAACTATGAATCCATGGCTCCCCTAAAGCGCCTGCTTTTGGTGCTGCTATATGCATTGGGGCCACGGATTCAGGCGGGAAGGCAGGATGTCTGAAAAACTGTACCTAAACGGTAACTATATCGCTGTTAAGCGGGCAAAAATATCGGTATTCGACCGTGGTTTCATGTTCGGCGATGGTGTCTACGAGGTGATACCGGTGTATTCGGGAAAATTGTTGCGTGGCAAGGGTCACCTGGCGCGCCTGCATCATAGCCTGGATGCAATCGAGATTCCGAATCCGCTCACCCACGCGGAGTGGTTAGAAATTTTTTCTACCCTGATAGCGCAAAATTTCCCCGCTGCCGATTCTGTGATTTACCTACAGGTCACCCGCGGTACGATGTCTAAACGCGATCATGCCTGGCCGGACGATATGCAACCCAATGTGCTGGTAACCTGTAGCGGCCAGGTTTATGCCGCGCAGGATTCGACCACTGCCGGGGAAAAGGCAGTGACGCTTGAAGATACGCGTTGGAGTGATTGCCATATTAAAACCACTAACTTGTTACCTAACACGCTGCTGCATCAAAAAGCGCGGAGCCAGGGTGCTAGCGAAGCGATTCTCATTCGAAATGGTTTTGCCATTGAAGGCTCGCAGAGCAACCTGTTTATGGTTAAGGACGATATTGTTATCACCCCACCGAAGAGTCGCGCCATGCTCGGCGGTATTACGCGTGAAATAATCATAGAACTGTGCAAACAGAATAAGATTATATGTAGCGAAAAAAGTATCAGCGAAGATGACTTGCACCAGGCCGACGAGATCTGGTTAAGTTCGTCGACTCACGAAATAGTGCCAATCGTGACCCTCAATAAACACGCCGTGGGCAGAGGCGCCCCGGGGGTGGTTTGGCAACAGATAATCCAGCTTTATCAGGCATATAAATTGAAAGTGATGCAGGCTCCCAATGCTTGAAAAGCAGAAAAATCGTCCCTCGTCACTGGAATTGATTGAATACCCGAACCGCTTCCCGCTGAAGGTGTTCGGCAGTCCATCCGCTCAATTCGAAGACATCGTATTAGCCCTGGTCAAAGCGCGAAGTCCGAAAACTGAACATTTCGAAGTCAGTAGGCGTGTGAGTAAAGGCGGGAAATATGTCGCCCTGACGGTCACATTCACCGCCTACAGTGAAAAACAGCTCGAGGATATTTACCAGGATTTATACGAATGTGAACACGTGGTGATGTCGTTATAATCTTTAGCCATGGCAGAAAATAACATCAACGTTAAATACCTGGGGCTTAGCGATTACCGCGAAACCTGGGGAAAAATGAAAGCCTTCACGCAAACACGCAATGCGGCGACAACCGACGAGCTATGGATTACCGAGCATGCACCGGTGTTTACCCAGGGGCAAAATGGCAAGCCCGAACACCTGTTCGATACCGGCGATATTCCGGTAATTCAAATCGACCGTGGCGGCCAGGTTACCTATCATGGCCCCGGACAGTTGGTGTTGTACTGCCTGCTCGATATAAATCGCCTCGGATTGGGTGTGCGCAGCCTGGTAACACGTATCGAAGTATCTATAATAGAATTACTCTGGCGTTACAATGTTAAAGCAATAGCACGCAAGGATGCCCCGGGGGTTTACGCCAATGAAGCCAAGATAGCGGCGCTTGGATTGCGCATTCGGAAGGGAGGTTGCTATCATGGTTTAAGTCTCAATGTCGATATGGATCTGGGTCCTTTTACGCGTATCAATCCATGCGGTCTAAAGGATCAGGCAGTGACCCAGATGGCTGATTTCGGCATCCCCATCGGGCTCGAACAGGTCGGCCAGGAACTCGCCGACATATTAATTGGAAATATCAAGCGTGGCTAAAAAGAACCAGGTAATTCAAGGTGAAAAACTAAAGGGTGCGGACAAACTTGCGCGCATTCCGATAAAAGTCGTGCCGACAAAATCGGTACAGCGTAAGCCGTCCTGGATTCGCGCCAAAGCGCCAACTGGCGACCTGGTAAGAAAATTAAAATCAGCCTTGCGGGAAAATAGTCTCTATACCGTTTGCGAAGAAGCCTCCTGCCCTAACCTGGGGGAATGTTTTTCTAAAGGTACGGCGACCTTCATGATTATGGGCGATATCTGTACCCGTCGCTGTCCATTTTGCGACGTCGGACACGGGCGTCCAAATCCGCTCGATGCCGGGGAGCCAGCGAAGCTGGCGAAAACAATCCAGAACATGGGCTTGCGCTACGTGGTCATTACCTCGGTCGACCGCGACGACCTGCGCGATGGTGGTGCGCGGCATTTCATCGATTGTATCGCGCAAACCCGGCGCCTGAATCCCCATATTAAAATCGAAATCCTGACCCCAGACTTTCGTGGTCGCATGGATGTCGCCTTGCAAACGCTGGGGAATTCACTGCCTGATGTGTTTAACCATAATCTCGAATCGATACCGGCCCTGTACAAAAAAGTGCGCCCCGGTGCCGACTACCAGTGGTCGCTGGATCTGTTAAAGAAATTCAAGCAAATGTATCCGCAAGTGGTAACCAAATCCGGTTTAATGCTGGGGCTCGGCGAAGCAATACCCGAGGTTGAGCAAGTGCTACGCGATATGCGCGCGCATGATGTGAATATGCTCACGCTGGGTCAATATCTGCAACCCAGCCTCGATCATTTGGCGGTCGAGCGTTTCGTGACGCCGGATGAGTTTGATGCATTGGCCGAGTTTGCCTACACAATAGGTTTCGATCAGGTAGCGAGTGGACCGATGGTGCGGTC
>CBDUSZ010000105.1:0-11121 GCA_965370015.1 uncultured bacterium
AATAAGCCGGGGTGCGGGACAGGTTGTCTATTGCCATATCTCGTAGAAATCCCTCGTAAACCAGATGTTCGCATTGCTGGCGTATGTCCTGGAGATGATTTTCCGGTACTGGCGCCTCATCGAGTACGCCAATCACCGCTCGATATAGAGTTAATATTTGATAAGCGAGCTCGGCTATCTGGTTTGCATGCTGGATAAATTGCTTTTCATTATTGCTGATACAGGCAGCAAATGCGTCCTTAGAATCGGGTAGCCTGGTATGCAGAAAACAGGCGAACACACAGGCCATTAAAATGTCTTCGACCAACTCCGCCTTGCTCGCTATCGAACTGTACATCAATGCCGTTGCATCGATCTTCGGCAGGTTTTTTTTCAGGTATTTTACCGTCGGTCCGAGTTGCAGGTAAATTAATCGAGCGATTCCAGTGGGGTGATAAAAATTCGCATCGTATTCGGTTTCAAATAATTCAATCGAAACCGTTTCCTCATAATCGACCAGCGCCGCGTAGGCACAAATGTTTTCACCATTTCGTCGCATCATCACCTGCGATTCCCAATGGCCGAAATCCCAGTCGATTAACCCACTACGCGCAATGGATTCGTCGTGCTGTATCTGCCGTGCAAATTTGGCATTAGCCAGTTCTCCAAATTGTTGCTGAAGGGCCTTTAAATTATTCGATTGGGCCAGGCATTTACCATCGTCTTCCAGCCAATAGTGCATCATTAAATGCCTATCTATCGAATCCCGGCGCCACTCGTCTGGCGATATTTGCACACCCGTCATTTGCTGCAATGCCTGCTGTAACTCCTGGTAAAAATTGCCCTCGGCGTTAATACGTTGAAAACAGGCTTCGGTAAACTCGCTTACCGGAATGAAGTTTTTGCGTAACTTACGCGGCAGACTACGAATTAGAACTTCGATTTTCTGTTTCACCAGACCTGGAACCAACCAGTCAAAATCGGCATCGTTAAACTGATTCAACAGCAACAACGGTATTCGTACCGTGACTCCGTCAAATTCATTGCCCGGATCAAACACGTAATCGAGTTTCAAGGTTTGATTGCGCAGCTGAATTTCGGCTGGATAGTCTGCGACATTATTATCGGCGACTTGCTGCTCGACGAGATCTTTCTCGGCAAGTCGAATCTTGCCGACTAACGCATTCGATTGTTTATGCAACCAGGCCTCGAAGCTCGGTGCATCTACCGCCTCGGGCGGCAATCGCTCATCATAAAATTCGTATAACTGCCGGTCACTGATCAGAATATCGCGTCTACGCTGCCTGTCTTCCTGGTGCTGGTAGTAGTCGATCAGCTTTCGATTAGATTTAATGACCTCGATATTAGTCTGGTAATCCCCCTCTACCAAAGCCCGTTGGATGAATATCTCGCGCGATTGTTTTGCATCGATCGAGGCAAAATTGACCCGTTTGCCGCCTTCAACCAATAAACCATAGATGCGAGTGTTCCGATACGCCGCGACACGTCCCTGGCGCGCCTGCCAATGTGGCTCGTAGTATTCGTACTGATGAAGATGGCTGGCATCCTGCAGCGCCCATTGAGGATTAAAGCGGGCGACCCCGTGCGCATACAGGCGAGCGGTCTCGATCATCGAAAATGCCATGATCCATTTCGGGGTTTGTTTGGCCATATCAGAGCCTGGAAATATACTCACCTGCCTGTTACGCGTGGCCAGGAACTGCCTGTCTCCATCATAGCTGGCTATATGGCTGGGAATACCGGCGAAGATACAACGATGAATCGCATCCGCTTCGGCCGGCGACGGGTTAAATCGTGTTTTCGATTCGCGCAATTGCTGCTTCAACTGTTGATAGATATCCTGCCACTCGCGGACCCGCATATACGACAGATAGTGCTTTGCACACCAGCGTGAGAATCGATTGCGCGATAATTCAGACTTTTGCTGTTGCAACTCCTGCCATAAATTTACCCAGAACATAAAATCCGAATTCTCGTGCTGCCAGAGTCGATGTTTCTCCTTCGCAGCTTGTCGATTCTCTACCTGGCTATTACGCGGATCCTGTATCGACAGCGCGCTCGTAATTACCAGTATTTCGCTCAGGCAATCAAGTTGTCGAGCGCGCAGCAACATGGTAGCAAGGCGCGGGTCGACCGGCAGGTTTGCAATTTGTCGGCCGAGTTCCAGAATTCTATCATTCTCGTCGGTGGCGCGGAGTTCATACAGCAAACGAAATCCATCGTTGATCAGCCTACTGTCGGGTGCATCGACAAAATCGAAAGCGTGTATCGACCCCAGTTTTAACAGATTCATTTGCAGTATCACTGAAGCCAGGTTAGTGCGCAGAATTTCGGGCTCGGTAAATTCGGAACGATTGTTGAAGTCATCTTCGTCGTAGAGGCGGATACAAATACCCGGCGCCAGGCGCCCGCAACGGCCACTGCGCTGATTAGCCGAAGCCTGTGATGTTTTTTCGATGGGCAGCCGCTGTATGCGTGAGCGCCAGGAATAACGCGAAAGTCGCACCAGTCCGGTATCTATGACATATCGAATGCCCGGAACCGTGATCGAGGTTTCTGCCACATTGGTGGCCAAAACGATTCGGCGCTTAGTGTGTCGTTGAAAAATCTTTTGTTGTTCATTATGACCCAGGCGTCCGTAGAGCGGCAATACATCGTATTCACGCTGATAGCGCTTCGATAGCTTTTCTGCCGCTTCACGAATTTGGCGCTCGCTGGCGAAAAAAACCAGCACGTCTTCCACCGCAACCTGCATTAATTCATCGATCGCCTGGACCAGCGCCAGATGCGGATCGCCATCGTCCTGCGATACCGGGCGATAGCGAGTCTCGACCGGGTAAGTCCTGCCACTGATATTTAATATCGGCGCATCACTGAAATACTGCGAAAATTTCTGTGGGTCGATGGTCGCCGAGGTGACAATTAGTTTCAGTTCAGGCCGACGTGGCAAGATCTGTTTGAGATAGCCGAGTAGTAAATCGATATTCAGGCTGCGTTCGTGCGCCTCATCGATGATGATCGTCGAGTAAGCATTCAACCAGCGGTCGTTTTGTATTTCAGCCAGCAAAATACCGTCGGTCATCAACTTGATATAACCGGCTGGGTTACTACGATCGCTAAACCTGATTTTGTAGCCTACCGCCTCGCCAACCTGGGTCTGCAACTCCCCGGCAATGCGGCTCGACACGGATTGTGCGGCAATTCGTCGTGGCTGAGTGTGTCCGATCATACCCGTATCGGCGAGTCCCAGATCGAGACAAAGTTGCGGAAGTTGCGTTGTTTTACCCGACCCGGTTTCGCCACAGACGATCACCACCTGGTGTTTCGATATTGCCTCCGCGAGCTCGTCTCGATGGTCATAAAACGGCAGCGACTGATCGAGACGCGAGTGCGGTTTTTGTTGCCGACGCCTTTGTACCTTATCGATGGAATGCTGGATCGCATTGAGCAATTGCTGTTTCTCGGACTTGTCATTCGCCGACTGCCTGAGTTTTTTTAAACGCCTGATTAAATTTGGACGATCACTACCATGGCAGTGCTGTACAATTTGCTTTTCCAACGATGATTGACGTGACGGCATGGCGAGCAATTTTAACAATAATGAAACAAATAAGTCGTTTGATTATTCGCTACGAGTATCACGCAAGGCTAAATACGCAAAACTGCGAATCAAACCCTACGGAGGTCTTGAGGTAGTCATTCCGTTGCGCTTCCCCAGAAAAGCAGTTCCGGGGCTGCTAAACCAGCATACAGAATGGATTCTAAGGCAATTGCAGAAACAGCAGGCACTTATACCAGCCCCCGATTTGCCCAGTGAAATTCACCTGGCGATTAACGATTATCGTACCGAGGTGATCTACCGCAGCCAGCAGCATAATGACGACCATTCAACCCGCCTGTACATTAGCGGTAGCGATTATCAGCAAAGTGTAAGCCAGCTCAGAAGATGGATCAGACGGCAGGCCCGGGTACTGTTGCCGGCAATGCTGGAACGCGTCTCGCAACAGACCGGTCTTAATTACAGCAAAATAAGTATCCGCAGCCAGAAAACACGCTGGGGCAGTTGCTCCACCAGGGGTACCATCAGCCTCAACGACCAGTTATTGTTTGTCTCGCGCGAGAATGCCGAATACCTGATGATTCATGAACTTTGTCACACGCGGCATATGAATCACTCGCCGCAATTCTGGCAACTGGTTAAACACTATTGCGCGGATTATCGTCGTCACGAGAAGGCTTTGAATCAGGCGAAGGGCGATATTCCAGGATGGATTTTGCGAGATATGTATCGTTAATTATTGGGTTTTATGTTTTTATTCTGCTAGTAACTTTATAGTTTTTCGCGCACTTACTCACTAGTTACTACGAAGCAGGGAAAGCATTGGTGTGCGAAAAACTGTTGAGTTAGCTAATAAAGGACCAGAATCTTTTAGGCCAGAAGATAATGTTTTAAAGATTCCCGCTTTCGCGGGAATGACGGAGTGGTTAGGGAATAACGATATGAGACTAGGGCCCAGCACTGCGCTGCATAAACTTAATACTATTCTCAATCAACTGGTTCTTGGTCCGCGACAATTCACTATTGTCACCATAAGGGCCCAGTAATACCCGGTACCAGGTACCATTGTTCACCTGGGCAGATTCGATTTTTGCCTCCAGGCCAAGAAATGCAAGTTGCGCTTTCAAACTATCAGCATCGTTCACATTTTGAAATGATCCTACCTGCAAGATAACGGTTTGGTCAGCGGTTTTGTTGATCGCCGGATTTTCGATTGCCTGCTGATCTTCTTCCGACACCGGAATATCTACAACACGGCCAGGCAGAATGGAGTAAAAATCTATTCTTGGCTTGTCGTTTTCCTGTTTTTTAGTTTCTGCGGTCGGTGTGGGTGTGCTGGTTTTCACGATCTTTTGATCGAGATATAGTATAAACGCGGCAAACAGTCCCAGGATTAAAAAAAGGAACACCCAGGCCCATGAAAAACTCGATTGCTTTTTTGCCATTACATTTTTTCGGGTGCTGATACACCCATTAACCTGAGTCCATTATTCATGACCTGGCCCACAGCACTCGCCAGCACCAGTCGGGCATCACGTAATTCGGCATCGTCGACGATGAATTGATGGGCGTTATACCAGGAGTGAAACTGGTTGGCGAGATCACGCAGGAAATTTACCACAATATGCGGTTCGCGACGTGTGGCTGCACTCAGCACACGTTCTGGATAGAGACTGATTTGTTTGATCAATTGCTGCTCATGGGTATTGTCAAGCCGGTTCAAATTAGCATTTTTCAGCGACAGTTTAAAACCTCTTTCTTTGCACTGACGCTTCACACTACAAATCCGCGCGTATGCATATTGCAAGTAATAAACCGGGTTATCGGACGACTCATCACGCGCCAGGTCGAGGTCAAAATCCATGTGCTGGTCGGCCTTGCGCATCACATAAAAGAAACGCGCTGCATCCCGCCCGACGTCTTCGCGCAACTGTTTCAAAGTGACAAATTCCCCCGAGCGCGTTGACATTGAAATCTTCGTGCCACTTTCAAATAAATTGGCAAATTGCACCAGCTGTATTTCAAGTCGGTCAGCATCATAGCCCAGCGCCGTCATTGATGCTTTAACCCTGCAAATATAACCATGATGATCCGCGCCCCATATGTTGATCACACGATCAAAGCCGCGGTCAAATTTATTCATGTGGTAGGCGATATCCGAGGCGAAATAAGTGGTTTGCCCGTTCTCGCGTTTGACCACGCGATCTTTTTCATCACCGAAAGTGGTGGAACGAAACCATACGGCACCATCCTTATGGTAGATATGACCATTGTCAGTCAGCCGCTGAATGGCGCTTTCTATATGACCGTTATCGGCCAGCGAGCGTTCTGAAAACCACTCGTCGTAATCGACACCAAAGCCGTGTAAATCTCTGCGAATCACATCGACCAGCGTATTCAACGCCTCGTCAAAGACGATACGGTAGCCTTTTTCACCGAGTAATAAGCGTGCATTTTTAATCAGGTCATCAATATGTTTTTCCTTGTCGCCTGCGGGCGCGTCGGCGCAGACGTTTTGCATTAATTGCTGGTTACTAACCTGGAATTTTTCACCATGTTGCCGATGTACCGTGGCGGCGATATCCCAGATATAATCACCCTGGTAACCATTACTTGGAAACTCGATTTCGACACCGCAGAGCTCTAAATAACGTAGCCAGGTCGAAGTACTGAGTATATCCATTTGGCGGCCGGCATCGTTCACATAATATTCAGTTTGCACATCAAACCCGACGTAGCGCAATAGGTTTGCGAGCGTAGCGCCATAAGCCGCGCCCCGGCCATGGCCCACATGCAGCGGCCCGGTAGGATTCGCAGATACAAATTCAACCTGTATTTTCTGGCCCTTGCCAGTATCGCTCTGGCCGTATTTTTCGCCCTGTAGGATTATGCTGTTAACCACCGAGTGGCTGGCGTCACTAGCGATAAAAAAATTGATAAACCCCGGGCCCGCTACTTCAATTTTTTCGATCGCGTCGTGGGCATGCATTTGTGCAACAATCAGCTCGGCCAATTCTCGCGCTGGTTTGCTAGCTGCTTTGGCCAGCGTCATCGCGATATTGCTGGCAAAATCACCCTGGCCGCGACCCTGGCTGGGAGACACCTGTATGTCGGCCTGGAGATCGGCCGGCAAGACTTCGGATTGCTGTAACCCGGTAAGCGCTTGTTCGATCAGATCGTGGATGGATTGTTTCAAGAATTAAAAACCTGTGTAGTTAATAATCATCCAGCAGCCTGCCTGGCTGCTGGACGGAAAATTGGAACCGCGATTTTACATGGATGCCGACAGGGACTAAAGCAGAAAAAGGCCCGCAACCTGCTAAATCGACTATTTCCCTGACTGGACAGACTATATGGCCAGGCCGAATTGATTCGACTGGGCGCATTTCTGCAGTCTGTCAACCGCATAGATGGTCTAATGCAATGCAGGGCGTCAGGGTGAACGCCCTGTTTCTAATGATTATTGGCCGAAGGAATGCCGTCCTGCAGGTATATTCTATCCACTCGCCCGGGAGAAGCCACTAAACCGAATCCTAAAGATCGAATGCATCTACGTCGACCACCCATTTAACCGTCGGTGTGCTTTTTATAGTCTCAATTTCGGGCATCGCCGCACGCAACACGCTGCGCAGCTTACGCGTATCCGAACTTATCAGGCACAGCTGCGCTCGATAACGACCCATGCGACGCGTCATCAAGGCCGGAATCGGTCCGATGCATTTCACCTCGTACTGGGTCGTGCTGGCCACTAAACAGTGTTTGATCTCGCCGAGTTTTTCCGTCGCTTGCTCAAGGCTCAGCGCATCTGCCCGAAACATAACCACGCGCGCGTAGGGCGGAAAACCAAGCATCTTGCGTTCCTGCGTAATCGTATTGGCTATCTGCGCGTAACTTTGATTCTCCAGTGCCTGCATTAATGGATGATCGGCGAAATCTGTTTGTAAGTATGCCTCGCCAGGCTGGTCGCCGCGGCCTGAACGTCCTGCTACCTGGATTGCAGTTTGCACCAGGCGTTCGCTGGCCCGATAGGTTGCGCTGAATAAGGCTTGATCTGCATCGAGTATCGCGCTCATTGTTATCGCCGGATAATCGTGACCCTTGGCAATCATCTGGGTGCCGATCAACAGGCAAGGTTTACCCTGGCGTAGTATTTCCAGCTGTCGCGCGAAATCGTCACGCGACCTAATCGTATCTCGGTCTATACGCAAAACCGGATAATTAGGGAAACGTTTTTTTATGCCTTGCTCTAGCTGCTCGGTGCCGATGCCATAATGCCTGATTTCGGAATGACCACATTCCCAGCAGGCAGAGGGCACTGGTTGGGCAAATCCACAGTGGTGACAAAGCAAACGATTCAACGACTGGTGCAGAGTCAGTCTTGAATCACAGTGACGACAACTTGCCTGCCAACCGCATTCATGACACATCACGATCGGGGCGAATCCACGTCGATTCAGGTATAGCAATACCTGGCCATTTTGCCCCAGATGGTGATCGATGCGCTTTAACAACTGGGGTGCGCAACCATGTTCCAGGGTAACGTTGCGAGAATCGATCAATTGAATTTTGGGTGGCGCATACCGGGTTGGTCGCTGCGACAAATGATAGTGATAATAATGTTCGCGCTCACAGTTGTTCAGGCTCTCTAGCGAAGGCGTGGCCGAGCCGAGTACGATGGGAATACCGAGCATCTGTGCGCGCTTGATCGCCACATCACGGGCGTGATAGCGAATACCATCTTCCTGTTTATAAGAGCTGTCATGTTCCTCATCGATAATAATTAACCCCAGCCGGTCGCTTTGCGAAAACAGGCTAGATCGGGTACCCAGCATAATTGTGACATCACCCTGTCGATATCGCTCCCAGGCTTCATATTGCTGCCGTTCGGTCAGAGCTGAATGAGATATCGCAAACTGCTCACCAAAGCGACGCCTTAAACGTTCTACCAGTTGTGACGTGAGGCCGATTTCAGGTACCAGATAAATCACCTGCTGCTGTTGATTTAACTGGTTTTGAATGAGACGAAAATATACTTCGGTCTTGCCGCTGCCAGTTATACCATCCAGCAAATGGACCGAGAATTGACCAAACCTGCTCTCCATCTGTCCCAGCGCTGCTGTTTGTTCAGTATTCAGTTGCGGAAGCTTCTCCGGCGTGGAAAGGGTGCTTTGCGGTTTCGACCAGTTCCATGCTATGGCTTGTTTTACTTCCAGGGATCGAACCAGTCCATGCCAGTTGGAATTGACTGCTTTTAATTGCAATGCATTCAGGCCGGCACCGGCCTGCTCAATCGCGAGTAAAATTTCATATTGCCGGGGCGAACGCTTTTGTATCGTCTCGCGCAACTCTGGACTGAGTGTATTAGCGAACCAGTATTTTACGCGGACGGGCCTTTCCCGCCTGGCAGTCCGCAAATACCTGGGCAGGCACTGGAACAGGACTTCACCGATCGGCTGTAGATAATAACTGGACATCCATGTCGCCAGGGCAATCAAATGCTCGGATAGCACTGGCGACTCGTCGAGACATTCATCAACCGCTTTAATTCGATGGTGTGGCACACTGGCCGAATTATGGGTCGCAATCAGGATGCCGGTTCTAGATCCCTGCGCGAATGGCAGACGGAATCGGGTCCCCACCTGGACTGGCTGGTGATTTTCAATGCTATAGTCAAATTTTCGGTACAACGGAATCGCAATTGCAAATGAGGCAAAATTGTTAAGCGATTTATTTGACACTTCTGAGAGTCCAGAACGAAAAAGCAATCATACTTGATCCATCATGTCACCACAGTAAAACTGGCACAGATTTTGACCAGTTATGGGTAAAATCGAACCCACTCTGTTAAAGCCCCTGATACAAAGATAGCACGAATTGTTAAAGATATTTCTAGCATGTTGAAGCTAACTTACTAAAAAATCTGGATTATTTTTGTTATCCACAATTCCTGTGGATAAGTCTGTGGATGAAATGTTTGAAAAGTGCTGCGAGCCGCGTCAAGCCTCATTATTGTTTAAATTGTTCATTTTTGCATCGATTTATTATTTATCCTTTAATATCAATAGTTTATGAAATTAGCACCAAATTGGGTCAGTCGTCTATCGAGGCTAACCAGCACTAACGCGAAAATTAAGATCAGGTGTGCATATCTTTTTATGTCAAGACATCTTTTAGCTATTTTTAATAATTAATTTCATTTAATCGCGTGATATAAATGGATCATTTAAAAATTACTGCCAAATGCCTGGCGCCTAAGCTGACAGTGACAAGAGTAATCTGCAGCATTAAACTAGGCCTTTTTTTGCAGCCACTTTATATGCCTTCAAAAACTGCGGTATTGCTTACCAATCTCGGCACGCCGAATAGCCTCGACAAGGCCGCGGTAAAGCAATTTTTAAAACAGTTTCTCTCCGATAAGCGCGTAGTCGAAATCCCTCGTGTGCTCTGGTGGTTGATCCTCAACGGCATTATCCTGCCATTGCGTAGCGGTAAATCGCTGCAAGCTTACCAGCGCATATGGACCGATGAAGGTTCTCCTTTAATGACTTACTCGCTTCGACAGCAGTCGGCGCTGCAAAAAAAATTAGGCAGCGAAGTCCCCGTGGCATTAGCCATGCGATATGGTAATCCCTGTTTCGAAACAGTGGTCGGCGAGTTAATGGAGTCGGGTCTTAGTCGACTCATCGTGCTACCGCTATATCCGCAAAACTCGGCAACCACTACGGCGACGACTTTTTATCATCTCGCCGACACATTAGCACATAGGCGTAATATCCCGTCGATCCATTTCATCGACAGTTACTACCAGCACCCTGCCTATATCGAAGCAGTGGCTAATTCGGTTCGCGCTCGCTGGCAGAAATCGCAGCATCAGAATCATCTGCTAATATCGTTTCATGGTTTACCGCAAGTGAATGTCGATCGCGGTGATCCGTATTACGATCAATGTAAAATTAGCGCAAAATTGCTGGTAGAACAGCTTGGTCTCGAAGAATCAAACTGGTCACTATGCTTTCAATCTCGTTTTGGCAAACAGGTCTGGTTAAAGCCCTACACTGCGGACGTATTATCTGAGCTGGTCGCAAAAGGCATCAAAGCAGTGGATATCATTTGCCCAGGATTCCCGGCCGACTGCCTCGAAACCCTGGACGAGATTCAAATCGAGTACCGCGATTACTTTATGCAACAGGGTGGTAAGCAATTCCATTATATTCCCGCACTCAATGACGCTGACGATCACATCGAAATGATGCGTGCCCTGGTTCAACCATTTTTAGCCTGAATCTGACCGGCTCCAGGATTGAATCAATAGTCACCTATGGTGTCTACAACCCTTTGCCATCCATAACAAAAAAGAGTTCCTAAATCATGTTTAAATCATTCTTCCCGAATCCCAGGCTATTTTTCACTTCTGTCGTCGTTTATTCGGCCATTTGCTGTTTTATCTGGTATGGATTCAACGAACAAATGGGGCTGTTTTTAGGCTTTGACCTGTCATCTTCGGAGCCTGTGATTGGTTTAGGACATTTTGTAACCGACTCTTTCTTGCTATTTTATATTTA
>CBDUSZ010000106.1:0-11119 GCA_965370015.1 uncultured bacterium
GCCACCGAATTTGCTGCGCCACGTGTAGAAAGTGGCATCGCTCATGCCCTGCTCGCGGCATAACTCAGCAGCCGGGGTACCCGCCTCGGCCTGTTTCAAAATGCCAATGATCTGGCTATCAGAATAACGTGATTTTTTCATTGAGAATCTCCTCAAATAAGTTTAGAGAAAATCCTACTTATGAACACCTCTATTTTTCGGGGGGATTACCGCACGTAGTGGCCCATGCCGTTTTAAATCCGAGTGTCTCAGTTGGGTCGATAGTACGCATTCGGATAATTGGCTCGTAGGTCTCTGATCGGCACACTGCAGACCTTGGTCCAGGTCTCTGAGAATCGCTGCAAAGTGCCAATTACTGATATTGATTTAGCTATCCTATAAATTTTCCCCTTCATACCCTTATCGAGAAAAACATCCTGTTAGCTGAAAAACGCGGTTATACTAAATTTTTTATAGGCTAACTATACGTTGTTTTTGAGATATTATTATTGGCTCCAGGTTGTTTAGACTAAAGCCAGTTTAGCGAGGCTTATTAACTTTGCCAGGTGTGATTGACCAGTCATTTACGGCTAATGGGTACCCCTTTTCTTCTCTGCCTGACCGGAGATGGATGCGTAATAACAATATCTGTTCAGATTAATTCTATAAAACCTGTGGTATAGCCCTTTATCTCCTTTTCATAGCCCATGCAAAAGAAGAGTTCCACAAAAATACTAAATATTTCTTTTGGTTTTAGATTAAACATTTTCTCCAAACTGGATCCAATCTGTGCAACAGGTATTGTTAGTTCGTTAAATTGAAATTCTCTGGCAAGATATTTAAATGAGTTAATAACCACACTACAACTACCAGGCTCCAGTTCCTTCTTAGTGCTTAAGAAATGCTCTATTGTTTCCTGGAAACCACGGGCTATTATTGAATGCTGAAGCAAGTGCAATAAAATTTCATAATCACTATCAATAAGAGAAGCATGCATTGAATCCAACCATTCTTTCTCGACCCCTTTCAACGAGCGATCCGAAACATATGGATCAAACACAAAATTAGAAATTCGTTGCTGCATGGGTGCTGTTTGGCCTCGATACACACCACTTCTAGCTACAGAAATATTGTTTTTAGACGCAAGAGACAGTTCTGCAATAGCATGCGATAGTAAACAGTTAGGCATTTTTGAGAGCGTTATATTTTCATCATCAATTTTCTTACTATCTTTCTCATGTTGAAGTCTAGGCAATAGTCCGCAAACATGGGTGACATTGTCCGCCTTATCAAAAGCTACCTTAATATACGCATTTTTATTCTCAAATAGAGGCATATATTTCTTTTTAAAATAACACTCAAAATCAGGACTAGAGCAGATAAATATGCCACCATCAAGCTCCAATTTCTTTAGCACTTCCAATGCCTGCAAGACAAAAAAGTGGGATATTGATTTTTTCTTTTTGGCTTTAGCAATCTCTAGTTTTTCAGCTAAGGCATCCTCATCCTTTGATGATTTTTTGCTCACTAAACTTTGTAACTTGCTAAGTATTTTCATAACCAATCTCACAACAAATATATAACATCATTACTGCCTCATTAACTTGCTATTCATATTTATAGTATATTTATTAGCAGCAGCCAAAATAAAGCTGGAAAAACTACTTCCTAATGGGTTTAGCTTGCCATAACTCAAATATTAATAGGCCGGCCTGGGTCGATACCTGCCTATTACCTTTATTTTTTTAACGACTGCTTTTAATAAATAACTCTCAATTCTGAAGACAGTATTCCTATTAATATGAATGAAAATTCCGGGTCAGAACAGAGTATTAGTTAATATTAGAGAAAACTGTGCTCTGACCCTGAGGTACTCAACAGTCCCTTTAATCCCTGGCAAGGCGCTCGTTCAGACGCACAGCGGTCGTCAGGGCTATCAAAGCTGGTCGTAGTGGCCACCTTTCGCAAAAATATAAATATTTTCGTTATCATGCTTATATATCACACGATCTATTTGACTAATACGCTGGGACCACAAACCGGAGGGGTTATGTTTTAATGGTTCAAGTTTTCCCGTTCCGCTGCATGGGTCATCGCGGAGCATTTCTTTCAGTATTCGGCAGAGATTCTTATGCAGTTTTTTATCTTTCAGCCTGAGTTCTTCATAAGCAATCCATGTATTGCCCTCAAAAACCAGTGATCTTATCTAGCTCCCCGGTAGTTGGCTTGTATCCGTTGTTTTTTGCGATTTATGGAAAGCCAGCATGCCCATAAATATGGTCTTGTGGGATGTGTTGACAAAACCCAGATGCTTGCACAGTTCCTCTAATTCTTCGGCAGAATAAAAGTCACGTATCGCTTCTATAAAGTACTTTTTACAGATTTTTGAATCGGCGCTGCTGCGGGCTATCCAGGCGGTTACTGCAAGGCAGGCCTTGAGGAATATATAATATAGAGATTCTACGGTCTTGCTCGCCGGTCGCAACATATCGCAGTGATAAAAATATCCGCCTGGCTTCAATACACGGTTGATTTCGCTGAATACTTCCAGAAGGCGCAGGTGGCGCGAGGCGAATTGCAGAGTTACGACATCGAAGCTGTTGTCGGGGTAGGGCAGCTTGTGTACATCGCCAATATTGCTTTCTATATTCAGACCTTTCTTTTCAGCCGACTTGCGGCCCGCTTCCTGCATGGCTTTGCTTCTGTCGATGGCGGTTACGGTTATATCGGGCTGCTTCTTTAGCATGGCGATACCAATAGCATTGGTTCCAGCACAGACATCCAGGGCTTTGTAACCGCTTTTCAGATTGATCGTAGACAGGAATTGACTGCGAAACCAGCTCCAGAGCCCCAGGCTAGCAACATAATTGGCCCAATCATAATACCTGGCGATATCTGCAAAAGCCGGTTCCAGCTTTTCTTCCCAGATATGATTAAATTTTTGTTCGCGTATTTTTTCGCGAGCAGAGAATTCAATTGCCTGGTTACCATTTCCCATTAATTTTACCTTCGTTCAATTGCCCTGTGTGGGGTATGTTGTTAGTTTCGCATGCCGGTTAAGGCCTGGTGGCGAAATAGTGGGCCGGTCCTCCATGGTCGAAAGAACGCAGACACCTGAAGTTGTCTCCCGGTAAATAAATCGGGTTGGCTTCTGGGGACAGTATACCTATTAATATGCATCGTGCAGGCTTCTGGGGACAGTATATCTATTAATATGAATCGGCCATAAATCACTATACTGGAAATAGGTGAACTGAATTTCCCCCAATAAAGCGGCCACTTTTTTCTAATTTAAGGAAAGAAGTGTTAGATGCCTGGATACAACAATCCCGGGAAGGCCTGGCAGTATACGAACAAAAATCCAGGTGAGAACCTGAGGTACTCGGCAACATAATCATTCAGACCCGGTCAGTCGCGGTCGTTTGATGATCTACATAATAGTTTTTCGAAGCCAGGAAGCCATTCAATTCGGATTCAGTAGAAGTTCAGCTAGTAGCCTCTAATATGCCCCTGTGAATAAAAATTAATCATTCTACAAGGTTCAAACTATGCTTCATACGCCGAAAAAAACTAGCGCCTTAAAACTCCTGACATTACTCGGTCTCGGCCTGCTTTCATTTGTTGCAAGCGCTGATAGCTATCAATCGAACCACTATGACAACACGTCGATAAGGCTATTTTCAACCTATGAAGCCAATGGTAGAGACTATATCGAAGGTATTGGAATAGGATTTTCTACCAAAAACCCTGATACAAAGATTGGATTTGAGTTCAACACGTCATTTAGTAATGCCGAGGTCAGGGCGACCGATGGCTATATAGAAGAGTACTTTACGTGGCAGGGATCGGTCAAAATCGGGTTCTTCTCCAAACTTTCTGTTTATGCTGAGCTTGGCCTGGATTTGGCCGAATTGTTTTTCCATGACCTTCGTTACTATGACCATGATGAATACTACGATAATTATCATGACGATATCGACGCTTTTGTCGGGATCGGCGCAGGCGTTAAGGCTGGCCCACTAAAATTTGAGGCATTTACCCGATTGAGAGAAATCGATAGCCGATACTGGGAAGCCGAGGCGGTAGTTTTTACTGGTGCTCAGCTTTCAATCAGTTTTTAACACCTGACGATTCTCATTCTGGGGGCAGTATGAACCTCGAAGTAAACATACTCGATTTCAATACACTGTATTATATTTGTTATTTCGGCCAGAATTTTTTTATTTTTTGACTATATATTTTGCGACACAATATTCCGTTAATATCCTAGAATAGGGATAACATTTCGTCCATCCGTAACAGGTTCCAGTAAATGGCAGAAACCCCGAATTTACCTGATATTTTGTCGAAAGCGCGCGCGGCTACCTTTACCGGCGTCCTTTATATTTGGGGAAAGGAGAATGCTGTCACGCGCTCGGCAAGCATTCGCATGTCCGAGGGTCAAATCCATGCTATCGGATACGGTAGTCTTGCGGGTGTTGAGGCTCTCAAAGCACTTTTAGCGCTTAACATTGATCGCGTTAAAATCCATAAAGCGTCATCTGTTGGATTAAATGGAAGGCAAGATGGTATTCCCGATTTGACCAGACTGCTGCAATTGCTAGAGGGTTCTGGGACGGAAAATGAAGCTGAGGCTGGTTTAAGCGTTGCGATGCTGCAGACAGAAGTCCTGAAAATCATGGTGGGAGCACTAGGTGATAAGGTGGAAGCTAAAGTTGTGTCAATTTCGAATAAACATGACCTGAAAAATAATCCGCAGGGTTTTATCGATGAATGCAAAGGCCTGGTTTCTGGTATGTTCGGTAAAGGCCGGACCGAAAAAATGTTTGCTCCAATTTATAAAAAATTATCTTAACCAAATTTAATATCCTTGTGAGGCTTGTTAGTGAGGAGCACAAATAAGGGTATCACTATTTCTGGGTGCTATGTCACTCGCTGTTTATAATGAGGGTGTAATTTTAAAATGAGTTTTGATTCGATATTAGGTCTTTTGGCGCAGTTCAGCTTATTTGCCTGGATTATTGTAGCCATATCATGTTTTTTAGTTTTACGGGCAACCGGTAGCAAAGGCTGGTTATTTATAATGATTGGTTCTCTGTTTGTTGCTTTCAGGCAAATATGGAAATTTCTTCCGGGTTATAAGATTGACCAGGTTTCTGATGCGGTAATCAACATGTATATGATGCGCTATATCATGGGTTGGTTGGGGGCAGTATTACTAAGCATTGGTTTTATCATGCTGATTGTTAACTACTATGTCGTCAAGACTAGATTGGAGGCTTAGAGATGAAGCTGCATTTTTTAAAGTTATATGCCATTGCTGGGGGTCTTTTGTTCAGCCTGCCGGTGCAGGCAGCAACATCGGCGATGAATAACAATATACGCCTTGTTGAAGACGCTACCTGGGCGACGACCTTTACGTTAATGATTATCGCCGGAATTCTGATGAAACGACTTGCTACTGTTGGCTCAGCTGCTTACGGCATATTCATACTCGCCGGTTTTCTCGGATTGGGCTGGAAAACTATTGGTCTCATCAAAAGAATTTTTGCTGCCAATGATCCGGTGTGGTTTTTTTCTATTTTGCGTGAAACCCTGGAGGGATTCACTGGCGTGGTTCTGGCAATCGCGTTTATTATGCTGGCGTTCTCGTTGCGTCAATTATTTAGCGACTGAATATTTGGCAGTAGATCGTAATTAAGCTGAAAATTTAGTAAGGTAATTTGATGAGAGCGTGCCGCGCAAAACAGGCGGCACACTCTCGTTCTTTTGAATTTTAAAAGCGGTAGCAAAGTAATAAAACTTTCCTGCGCCTGTGATTTTCTTAAACGCTCACCACTGTTAGTTTGATTCGTACAACAGACCTGCCAGGATAATTTCGACAAGCGTTTGAGTGGCCTCTTCAAAGGCTTCGTCTGACAGGGGTTCGCCGTCGTTCAATACTTTTATCTGTGTGTCAAAATCAGCATAGTGCTGAGTCGAGGCCCAGATCATGTAGAGTAGGTAACGCGGGTTAACCGGTCGTATCATGCGTCTATCGATCCAGCTTTGAATCCGCGCTTCGCGAGAGGCGCACCACTCGCGCAAGTGGGTTTCCAGGTAATCACGAATCATCGGTGCGCCGTGGATTATTTCATTGGCCCAGACTTTGGATCCGTTCGGTCGACTGCGCGATAATTCCATCTTCGCGCTTATATAGGCTGTTAATGCCTTGCGAGGATCATCGTGATCGTCAAATTGGTCGGCTGCTTTTAGCCAGACATTGAATACATCGTCAATTACGCGTTGGTAAAGTTTGGCTTTGGAAGAAAAATAGTAATGGATATTGGCTTTCGGCAAGCCTGCACGCCTGCCAATTTCAGTCATCGTGGCGCCCTGAAAACCGCGGTTGGCAAAAACCTCTTCGGCGACACGCAGTATCAGTTCTTCACCGCGTCTGCGTCGCTCTGCGTTAGTGGTGGAAACCAAATTTTCTGATTGTTTTGGCATAGCCGGTAAACAAATTTCCATGGATATTGGAGATGGTGTAATTTTAACAGAAAAGCTGCCGGAATTCGGCTCCGATATTGGTGTGCATGCGAAGGTTTGACCCTGGGTTGGGGCATAAAAGCATCGCTTAAAGCTATCTAGGTTTTTACCGTTCCAGACCTGGCTGTTGTATTTAATTTTGCAGATAGATTAAATACTTCTGGCTTCCCGTATACAGACAGCTTTATTATTAATTATCGAGCGGTTCGATATAGCCTGACTCTTACTCGGTTCTCAATTTCAAGCGGGCTATCTCGTATATGAATTTAAATCAAATACCAGTAGCCAATCACCAAAGAGAAATTACTCATGAGTCATAAAGTTCACTTAATCGATCACCCCCTCATCCAACACAAGCTAACACTGATGCGGCAAAAAAATACTGCCGCGGCCGAGTTCAGGCGCCTGTTAAAGGAAATTAGTTTACTCATTGGCTATGAAGCAACTCGCGACCTCGAGATGACTACCAGGACCATTGAAACGCCGCTTGAACACATGGATGCGCCAATTTTGGCGGGTAAGAAAATGTGCTTTTTTTCTATTCTACGAGCGGGCGCCGGATTATTGTCCGGCCTTGAGGAACTGGTTCCATCGGCAAGAATTGGGCATGTGGGACTCTACCGTGACCCGGTAACTTTAGAGGCTGTGGAATATTATTTTAAGGCCCCATTAGACCTTGAGCACAGGCTTTGCATCGTTGTCGATCCAATGCTTGCTACAGGTCATTCTGCGTCTGCGGCTTTGACCCGGGTTAAGCAGGCGGGCGGGAAAAACATTCGCTTTATCTGCCTGCTAGCCGCACCGGACGGGATTCAGACCCTGAAACAGGAGCATCCAGATGTCCCTATCTTCACGGCCGCCCTGGATCGGGAATGCAATGAAAAAGGATACATTTTACCGGGTCTGGGTGATGCGGGTGACCGTTTGTTTGGTACTCGTTCAGGTAGTATAAAAAAGTAAAAATTCAGCGGCCCGATACCTGATCAGGCAAGCCGCTGACTAGCGATTTGGCCTTACTTGTTACGCCTCCTGTTCTGCTGCGGGCTCCCGGGATTAGTTAACTAGATGCTACTAGATTTTGAAGAACTGGATTACCAGCGAACACCATTAGGTGATATTAGCTTGCGGCGTCGCTCAGAGCCGAGGCTCGGCGGTAAAATTCTCTACGAGGTAAAACTTGGCGAGGAGTTTTTGATGTCCAGTCTATTTACCGAAGCCGAAATTCAATTGGCCAGACTCGGACTTGCCGAACTCGCTGCTGGTGAACTGGACATCGTCGTCGGAGGCCTGGGATTAGGTTATACAGCGGCCGCTGTACTGGAAAACCCATCGGTACGATCGCTAAATGTGATCGAAGTAATGGCGCCGGTGATTGACTGGCACCGCCAGGGACTGGTGCCACTGGGTAGCCAGCTGACTTCCGATCCCCGCTGTAAGCTCGTCCATGCAGACTTTTTTGAAGTCGCTACCGCGACCGGTTTCGATTTCGCAGGTTCAGCAACAAACCAGCGGGTTCATGCGGTATTACTGGATATTGACCATTCGCCGAGCCATTGGCTTAATCCGCAAAACAGCGCTTTTTATTCGCAGCAGGGCTTACAAAAGTTGACTGAAAAACTGCATCCTGGGGGAATTTTCGGGCTATGGTCTAACGACCCGCCGGAGGAAGAATTCATGCTATTACTCGATAGCGTGTTTGAGTCTTCACAGTCGCACATTATTACCTTCCCGAACCCTTATCTGGGCGGTGAGTCATCCAACACAGTTTACCTGGCTCGCAAAGGATCGAATATTAGACTCCAGGATTAATCTCGGTACTCGTATAAGTACCACTACCACCAGGTATCATGTGTGACGATGACGGGAACGAGTAGTGAAAGGCCGCGGCCTTACCCAAAACCAGCTTCCTGCTACTAGCGCCGCAAACACTGTATAACAAACTATAAAGACCCAGGGTGGTGCCCGATAGTACAAAATGCTTTCTAACCAGTGTGCGATGAAAGAACCTGTATACACGGTATCGCCAGCCTGCGATCGCAGCGCCATTTCGAACCTGGTTAGCGGGCATATGACACCGAGCCATGACTGAATGACGATTATCGAAATGGCTAGAATATGGGTGACTCGAAACCCGGGGTTTCTGACCCAGGACCATCCGCGTGCGTTGCCAACGAATATAAGCAACAGGCCGATTACAACAAAGCTAACGAAAAGCACATGCAGCAGCAAAATCGCATCTGCGGCTAACTGGAAGCGTGTCGATGGTTCCATGGATGCAGCATAACCTGTAGGCACGGGTTATGAAAATGAAATGATATTAACCGTCAACAATCACTTGTTAATAAGCAGGTGCCGGAATCTATCCCTCAATTTCATCCGTATCATACTGACCGGACATCTTGCGGCGAATATGTGACCACGACATGCCAACCGCCAGAACGCCGCTGAGAATAAACTCCACCACCCAAACCATAACAGAAGTATTGTCGAGGGCTAGCAGTCCCCATTCGATTAACAGCCAGATCATAACGCCGAAAAAAGCAGCAGCCAGCAAGGTGCCAAACGCACCCAGTGAATTCCAGGTGGCGCGCAAAAACATCACCCAGCCAATTAGTAGTACGATGCCAGAGGCTACCTTGTACACCATTGCGACATCGGAATATAACCATTGCACCCAGGAATATTCACTCGGGTTGTAGGTGACAAAAACGAGTACCAGCGCAATTGCGTATCGCAGTACGAAGCTGGCGAAAGTAAAATTGGATTGGATTGCCATAGGAATTTTGTTGTCGATTGCGACTCAGCGTAATCCTATCATCTTTATCCGATCCATGAACACAAGAATGGAAGTTGCCGATCGCTTGTGCTGGATTCTCTAGTTTAACTGCTTACTCAGGAATTGACCGGTCGTGGTGTAGTGATTGACCAGCGCTTTAACTGCTTCGTCAGCATTGCGTTCCAGTACCAGCTTGACTATGTGCTTGTGTTCATCATTGGTGTTGCGTTTCGAATATGCATTTATCCCGGAAATATTACGATAACGAATATTCTGATCGTATAGCTGACCACAGAACTTGAGCAGGATGGAGGAACCACAGGCCGATAATAAGGCCATGTGGAGCTGTTTGTGTTTAGGCTCCCACTCACTATTGGCGACATAATTGTGGTCATCAATCGAACGTGGTGTTCGGTTCAGCCGATGGTTAGCAAGAACGATTTCTTCTTCCCAGTGAGCGTCACCGTGTTCGATAGATTCGCGCAAGGCCCGTTCCTCTACCCAGCATCGAGTTTTGAGTAATTCCTGAAAAGCGTCACCACTGACGACTACGACACGAAAGCCACGCTGGTCGATACGTTCTACCAGGTGATCGGATGTGAGCAGGCTTAGTGCTTCGCGGATTGGACTGGCACCAGTGTCCAGAGTTTTACGCAGGGTTTCAATTTTTAATTTCTGCCCCGGGGGCAGTTCGCCACGGATGATCATATCGTGGATGCGCTGGTAGGTCTGACTGGTCAACGAAGTGGGAGTGGCATTCGCTTCCGCGTCTGCAGAATCTCTTTCAGGTTCCTGGTTAGCGGAATACGTAAGCTCAGAACGATCATCGTCCATTAATTAATAGCCCTCTTCGTCGTCAGTTGTTATTTGCTGTTATTGCTAACAGCGATGATAGTGGTCAATAAATCTTACAGGATGAAAGAATAGTCTTCCATGCTCTTAACCTTGAAATCAATCGATATTATGAGCAAATTAAATAATATCGATATTTTTGACATAAAGATGATAATTTCGATATACTTGAGAATCAAGGAAAATTAAATTATATTAATACGAGTAAGGACGCTGTTAGTTGGCATCACTATAAAAGTAAGAAGATTCTGTACAGGGTTAGATCGATATCAAACGATTCCGCAGATTTACATTAATTAAATAATTATTAAGGAGACCTCACATGCGAAACACGCTTAAACAGTTAGCTGTCGTAGCGGCGATTACCATATCAGCTATGACTATATCTACTTCTGCGTATGCTGGAAAGATACGCATTGCGCTCGCCGAAACACCATCCGATGAAGTCGCCGCGTTCTTCCTCGCGCTAGACCGAGCCAAGGGCATGGGGCTCGATTACGAGTGGACGGCTTTTGCCGATGAGGAGTTGGCTATTCAGGCGATTTTGAGCGGTCAGATGGATATCGGCTTCGGTACGCCTTATTCGGCAATGCAGAGAGCGAAGGCGCCAATCCGGATTATCTTTCAACTGTCCAAGTTAAAATTCTTCCCGGTATCGTCGAAAAAATACTCCAAACTGCAGGATCTGGATGGAGAACCGATTTTGCTGCATTCGCGTGGTGGCGGCACTGACTCGATAGCCAATGTGATCGAGGACCGCCTCGGCATTAAGTTCGGCAAGCGTTCATATGTGCCCGGTTCAGCTAACCGGATTGTCGCGCTGATTGCCGGACAGACGGATGCCACCATCGTCGACCTCTCAAACAAGAACAAGCTCGTCAAGCAAACGGGTGACCAGTTCAACGTGCTTCCGATGTTTGAAGTCGATGCCAGCGATGAGGCTCTGTTCGCCAACCTCGACTGGATCAAAGCAAACGCCAAAGA
>CBDUSZ010000107.1:0-10821 GCA_965370015.1 uncultured bacterium
TCCAGGTAAGAAGTTCGATTTATCGCAGTTACGCACCATTTGCTCGACCGGTTCGGTGCTGGCGCCGGAAAGTTTTGCTTATGTTTACCAGGCGATCAAACAAGATGTCTGCCTGGCTTCAGTTTCAGGAGGCACGGATCTGATTTCCTGCTTCGTCATCGGCTGTCCGTTATTACCCGTCTACCGTGGCGAATCTCAATGTCGGGGGCTCGGCATGGCGGTTGAGGTCTACGACGAAAATGGTCACTCAGTACGCAATGTGAAGGGCGAACTGGTCTGCACGCAAACCTTCCCGAGCCAACCGGCATTTTTCTGGGCCGACGACGGCGGTGAGAAATACCATAACGCCTATTTTTCCCGCTACCCTAATGTATGGCATCACGGTGACTATGTGATGCTCAACGACAGAGGCGGCATCGTCATTTACGGACGATCCGATGCGACACTCAACCCCGGTGGCGTCCGCATCGGCACCGCAGAAATTTACCGACACGTCGAACAAATTGACGCGGTGCTGGAAAGTATCGTCATCGGCCAGGACTGGGAAGCGGATGTCCGGGTGGTACTGTTCGTGGTATTGCAACCCGGCCTGTCGCTCGATGAAGAGCTGGTAAAAATGATCCGCCAGACCGTACGCGAGAAATGTACCCCACGCCACATGCCAGCAAAGGTAATTCAGATGGCTGAGATTCCGCGCACCAAATCGGGTAAGATCGTCGAGCTGGCGGTACGAGACGTGGTGCACAATCGCGCGGTGAAAAACATCCATTCGCTGGCGAACCCGGAAGCCCTCGATTTATATCGTGATCTGCCCGAATTGCAGATCAATTGAAACCCCTCACAGATTAAATTAATGGATAAGACTTCGTTGACTAACTGGACGTTATTAATGTGCCTGGTATTCCTGTGGGGCACTTCTTTCATGTTCATCTCGGTTTCGGTCGAGACTGTTGACCCGCTGTCGATCGTTTTTTTCAGGGTCGTTCTCGGCGCACTGGTATTGACAATAATTGTCTACACCATGGGCTTACGCCTGCCTCTGTCACTTAAGACATGGCTGATATTTATGGTGTTCGGCATCGTCGGCAACCTGTTGCCATTTTTCCTGATTTCCTGGGGACAACAATCGGTGAGCTCCGGTGTGGCCGGCATGATCATGGCTATTATGCCGTTGATGACCATGCTACTGGCACATTATTTTGTCGAAGGCGAAAGCCTAAATCGCTATAAACTTATCGGTTTCACGCTCGGTATTACCGGCATCAGCATATTGCTCGGCCCGGTATTCGAAGGTGGTGGCCGGGCAGTGTTGAGTGGTTTTGCAATTTTTATTGCTGCCACCAGTTATGCGGTTAATACCATTCTGGTACGCCGCTTACCGCACTATAACCCGATAGTGGCAAGTGCTGGCATGTTGATCGCGGCGAGTATTACGCTGCTGCCGATATGGCTGTTATTAGCCCCCGATTACAGTAGCAGCGTCAGCACAAAATCAATGATATCGGTAATCTGGCTGGGTATCGGCCCTACCGCTATTGCGAGTATTATTCTGTTCGCGGTAATCAGGCGCGCCGGACCAACGTTTTTATCGACAATTAACTATATGATTCCGGTCGTGGCGTTTTTTACCGGAGCAATTATTCTGTCAGAACCGGTCGAGTGGCATAGCATAGTCGCGTTGATTACCATTCTCAGCGGCATCGCACTCACTCGCTTTCGCGTCAACCGGGTTGTGACTGCAAATAATAAACTCTGAATTATCTGCATAGATCAGGTAATCACGAGATCCCTTCCCAGAGCATCAGTAAAATAATCCATAAACGCATTTACCTTTGCCGAGCGGGTTAAATCGGGATGAGTAAGCAACCATAGACCGGTGGTTAATTCGTCTATGGGTGTCGGATGCCTTTGTAATAATTCTGATGCATCACCCAGGTAATGTGGCAACAGTGCGAACCCCATGCCGTTTTCAGCTGCTACCTTAAGTGCAATAAACGAGTCTCCCCGCAAACATATATTTTCTCGCGGAATACTGGCTTCCAGCCATTTTCCCGGCGGCGTCGATTGCAACGAGGTTTCAAATCCAATCCACTGTTGCTTAAACAAATCTGATCGTTGGGTGAATTTGGTATGAGAATGCGCTGCATAAATATTGAAACGCACGTCCGCCACCCGACGTCCTAACAGAGGTGGTTCGGGTGATTTAGTGGGTCGAATCGCAATGTCGGCATCACGCCGGTTGAGATCGAGAATGCTATTGGTCATCACCACATCGACTACAATATGCGGATGCTTGCGATGAAACCCGGCCAAATGAGGGCCGATCAGAGACACCATCAAGGTATCAGTAGTCGTTACCCTGAGTTCGCCTTCAAGGCGTAATTCGTGCCCCGCAATCTGCCGCTGCATATTAAATAGAGTATTCTCAACTTCGCGCGCAGCAACGATCATTTTTTCCGCTTCGGGGGTCAGAATATATCCGGAATCACTGCGCTCAAAAATACGGCAATTAAGATTATCCTGAAAAGTATTAATACGACGTAAAACAGTAGTACGGTTTACACCGAGTTCACGCGCTGCGGCTGCGATGGAGCCCTTCTCTGCTACCATTAGCACATAGCGAAGATTATCCCAATTGATATGCTGCATTATTGCAGCACTATAGCGCAAATTTACACAATTTGATGTAGAAATATAGAGTGCTATGATTCCACGGGCGTGACGACACTAATAATCTGAGGAGAAAACCATGCGACACACAACAAAAATTTGTCTGGCCATTATTGGCTTATCACTAACACTTCCGGTCTTTGCTGCGAAGGATCCGAACCTGAAAGCAATTAAGGCTCGCCAGGGCGTAATGCAACTACGATCATTCAATGCAGGGCCAATGTTTGGCATGGCAAAAGGCAAGGTTGAATACGATGCCGAGCTCGCGAGCATGTTGGCCAATAATTTGCTAACTATGACCAAAATGAATATTGGCCGGGCATGGTCCAAGGGTACCGATAACGTGGCTTATAAGGGAAAAACAACAGCCCTTCCAGAAATCTGGAGTACGTATCCGGAGATAGCCGAAAAAGGTAAAGCCTATGTTAAAGCCGTCACCGAACTTGCTGCAGTAGCTGGCAACGGAGTTGATGCGTTAAAGCCTAAAATTGGCGCACTGGGCAAGAGTTGCAAGGGCTGTCACGACGATTTCCGCGAAAAAAAGGATTAAGTCAAAATAGCTGCATAATTATAGCGTGAATTGAAAGACTACGGTCTCGAAAAATTCAGGGGCCGGTGATCAGATTATGACACCGGACCCTGGTTTGCAGCCTCAGCATTGACTGATGTATATAATGCAAACATGATTTCGATTTCGCGTATTATCGCTACAGGCTGCGCGCTCATCGCGATATCTCCGATGGCTGTTTTCGCACAGACACAGGACGACGACACCGTGTTGTCGCGCGGCAAATATGTGTTACAGATCAGTGGTTGCAGCCACTGTCATACCGCGGATGACGGCGAGCAGTTGGCTGGCGGGCGGGCACTGACGACCCCTTTCGGAACTTTCTATACCCCCAACATCACATCTCACAAGACCGCCGGCATCGGTGACTGGAGTACCGACGAGTTCCAGCGAGCACTACACCAGGGGGTTGCACCGGACGGTAGCGATTACTATCCGGCATTTCCTTACACATCCTATACACGCATGTCCGCCGGGGACGCACGTGCCTTACATGCCTATATTCTGTCATTGCCGGAATCTGAGTTAACTAATCGCGACCACGATCTAGCGTGGTTTCTGCGTTGGCGACTTGCCGCGAGGGTCTGGAAGTGGCTGTTCTTCAGCGCCGGTGAATTCCAGCAGCGCCCCGAACAGAGCGAGCAATGGAACCGTGGCGCTTACATTGCCGAAGCCTTAGGGCATTGTGTTGAATGTCACACACCGCGTAATCTGTTCGGCGCTTTGCGCGCAGACATGGCATACGCCGGCAATGCACAGGGGCCGGAAGACGAGTTGGTGCCGAATATCACCCCCCACGACGGTACCGGCATAGGCGACTGGAGCCGCGATGACCTGCAGTTGTTGTTGAAATTCGGCGAGCTTCCGGACGGCGAATACGCCGCCGGGTCGATGGACCCGGTGATCGAAGGCTTGCGGCACTTAACACCGAACGACCGCAACGCGTTGACCGATTTCCTCCGTGCCCTGCCACCAATCATCAATGGGGTCAGACTCGATTGATTTTTTTGACTGTATCAATCGAGTCTGACCCCATTGATTTATTGTAAATCGTTGATGACGGCCTTGAGAAACCGGGTTGCTTCACCACCGGTGACCGCGCGATGATCGAAGGTGAGCGACAACGGTAATATGCGTCTAATCACAGCCTCTCCATCGCGGGCTACCACTTCGTCGCGTGATTCACCAGCACCGAGGATGGCCACGGTTGGCGGTAATACCATTGGCGATGCATATCGACCGCCGATTGCACCGTAGTTGGACAGCATAATGCTGTATCCGCGTAACTCAGATGGTTTCAGCGAACGATTTTTGATTTTCTCCTTAAGTGCTAGCAGGCGCCCGGCGATAGAATCCTGATCATCTTGCTGAATATCCTGCATCACCGCGACAAATAAACCCTGCGGCGCATCGACTGCAAGTCCGAGGTGAATTCGTTCCAGTACACGCCGGCCATTGGCGTGGCTATCGTACCAGGCGTTTAGCGAGGGCTCCGCTTTACAACCGGCGACTAACGCATGAATTAGCGCCGGAGTAATATCGGCGCGTGATTGCAGATCGGTAATATCGGCGTCGTCCATAACAGTTGCCGGGGCTACCTCGGCGTGGGCCTGTGTCATGTTACGTGCCATCGCGCGCCTTACCCCGCGTAGCGGCTCCATTTTTCCGTGTTCCGCCAGAATACGTGCCACGCGCCTTACATCGTCGGACAGAATCAGTCCATCGTGGCCACTCGGTGTCACCATCGATAATTCGACATCCATTCGATTGGCCAGTGCACGCACCGCGGGCGTCGCTTTGACGCTGCTGGCAGTATGACTCAGGCCGACCGCCGCTTCTGCAATCAAGTCTTCGGTTGATTCCATTTCGCCTACCACGGTGCCGGTATCGACCACGTCGCCATCGCCGAATGCAGCCAGCGGTTTACCGGTTTCGATGACGTCACCTTCCTTACCATAGAGACGATTCACACGGCCCGACTGCGGTGACGGCACATCAACAATCGCCTTCGCGGTTTCCATCGCTACCAGTGGATCACCCTGCGTTATTTCATCGCCGGGCTTCACATACCATTCGATTATTTCGGCATCGGGCAAACCTTCACCGAGGTCTGGCAAATTAAAAATCTTCATCGGTACTCCATTGTTTGTTTGACTGCATCAATGATGCGATCTACACCCGGCAGGTAGTCATCTTCATGACGATAAAGCGGCATCACGGTATCAAATCCAGTGACGCGTTTTACCGGCGCAAGTAACGAGGTAAGACCCTCACTGGCGAGCTGCGCGGCAATCTCTGCGCCCGCACCGAAACTACGCGCTGCTTCATGCACGATTACACAACGCCCGGTACGGGTTACGGAATCGAGTATGGTATCGATATCGAGTGGTGAGATGGTGGCAACATCGATTACCTCGGCATCGATACCCAACTGTGCTAGCTGGCTTGCGGCCTCCAGTGTTTCCCTAATTGAGGCACCCCAGCTCACCAGAGTGACATCGATACCGTCGCGTAAAATAAAGCAGCTGTCGAGTGGTAATGCGTCACCATTATCCTCGATTTCCTGTTTACCCAGGCGATACACTCGCTTGGGTTCCAGAAAAACCACCGGATCGGGGTCGCGAATCGCTGCCAGCAGCAATCCATAAGCGCGTGCCGGTGACGACGGAATCACCACACGTACGCCGGGCATGTGGGCAAAGATTGCCTCGGTACTCTCGGAATGATGTTCCGGCGCATGGATTCCACCACCGAAGGGTGCACGGATTACCATCGGACAGGTCAATCGCCCGCGGGTACGATTCCGCATACGTGCGGCATGATTGATGATTTGATCTACCGCTGGGTAGATGAAGCCCATGAACTGAAGTTCGACGATGGGTTTTAAGCCCTGCGCCGCCATGCCGATGCCCATACCGACGATTACCGATTCGGCCAGAGGCGTATCGATTACCCGATCGCTACCAAACTCGTCGACCAGTCCATCCGAGGCACGAAACACGCCACCGTTGACGCCGACATCTTCACCGAGCAAAACCACGTCTTTATCGGCACGCATTTCGTACGCAAAAGCCTGGTTAACCGCCTCTATCAGAGTTAATTCAGCCACGACGCTTCTCCGCATCGAACCAGGCCTTTTTCTGCCGCGCCAGATTGGTAGTCAGCTCGGCAAACATATAATCGAAAAATTCGCCCGGTGCCTGGTCCGGAGTGGCGAGGTATACGTCGGTGGCTTTTTTCACCTGTTGATCGCAGTCGTCATACAGCGCCTTGTCGTCGGCGTCGCTCCATTGATATTCATTTTGCAGCAGTTGCTTAAAACGTACCAATGGTTCGAGCGCACGCGCTTGATCGAGTTCCTGCGCATCGCGGTAACGCGATGCATCGTCGGCGGTGGTGTGGTCGCAAAGCCGGTAACTCAGCGCTTCTACCAGTGTCGGTTGATGATCACGCCTGGCGCGTTCTAGCGCCTCGCCTACCACCTCGTATACCGCGATTGGATCGTTACCGTCTACGCGTATGCCTTCGATTCCAGCCGCAAAAGCTTTCTGTGCAATGGTCTTCGCGGCGGTTTGTTTTTGCAGCGGAACCGAAATGGCCCATTGATTATTATTCACCACGAATACCACCGGCAGCGCCATTGCACCGGCGACATTGATCGACTCGTAAAAATCCCCTTTTGAAGTGGCGCCATCGCCACAGGTAGTAACTACCGCACGGTCCTGTTTTCGATACTTGATCGCGTAGGCGACGCCGACCGCATGGCAGGACTGGGTAGCAATCGGTACGCAGATGGGGAAATCCTGGGCCTGGTGCTGGTAATTACTGCCGCGCTCATCGCCACCCCAGTAGAGTAATATTTCTTCGATGCGAACACCGCGCTGGATTTGGGTTGCGACGTCACGGTAATAGGGCACAAATACATCGTCCTCGCGCATCGCAAATCCAATGCCGGTGCCTATCGCTTCCTGCCCTTCACAGGATGCATAAGTACCCATCGATCCGGTGCGTTGCAGATTGATCGCCGCACGGTCAAACACACGGGTCAATACCATGATTTGATAGAGTTTAACGAGTGGCTCGCGCTGTTGTAGAGCCGGAGGCAAAGGGCGCTGCAATTGCCCTTCGGGATCAAGCGTCTCGATCGTTTCGATGTTGATTTCCGAACCCTGCATATAGCAACTCCATAAATTGCCATGTAGTTATGAATTTGGAGCGGTAAGGTTAAATTATAGTTCCATTCGGACTGGCGGGCGAGGTTTATGAGGCGTCATTTCTACCTTTGCAGAAATGACGCTACTATATAGATAACAGTTCGGATTCTGTTTTAGCTTTGATCGAAATGCAGGTATAACGACAGCTGGCAACGCAACCCGAGGGCGGGTTGCGCTATAAACCAGGATCTACGAGTTAGCGAATTCAAGCCCTTTGCTGATATTACCAGCAAGCACCTCATGCATTTCGTCGCGTAACTTTTGCTCGTAATCGCTCAACGCCGGAAGGGCCGGAATCGACTCTACGCCGTCTTTGCCGAGCTTGACCGGTTGTGCATGGAAGGTACTGGTATCGTCGCCGGTTTGTACGTAACAACATTCTACAACTGACTCTCCATTCAGCGCTTTGGCAAGCGACAATGTAAACCTTGTTGCAGCCTGCGCCATTGACAGCGTGGCTGATCCTGCACCAGCTTTGGCCTCGACCACTTCGGTACCAGCTTCCTGGATACGTGGTGTCAGGCTTTCGATTTCAGCCTGGCTTAATTCAATGCCTTCGATACTGGACAGTAATGGCAATATAGTCACGCCACTATGACCGCCGATAACATTGACATTAACCTCATTACAGCTTTTACCTTTCAACTCGGCGACAAAGGTATTCGAACGGATTACGTCGAGTGTGGTGATACCGAACAACTTGCGCTTATCATAAACGCCCGCGGCTTTTAGCACTTCGGCTGCAATCGGCACGGTCGAGTTTACCGGGTTGGTGACAATTGCAAAACAGGCATTTGGGCAAGCCTTTGTGCCTGCGCTAACCAGCGTCTTGACGATACCTGCATTAACATTAAATAAATCATCGCGTGTCATACCCGGCTTGCGCGGCACGCCGGCAGGAATAACTACGATATCGGCATCGGCCATTGCAGCTTCGACATCGTCACCGACAAAACCGCTGACTGCGACATCGGTGGGAATATGGCTTAGATCTACCGCCACGCCCGGAGTAAATGGCGCCACATCGTAAAGCGACAATTCACTACCCGCAGGTAGCTGTAATTTCAATAACAGCGAAAGCGGTTGCCCGATCCCTCCGGCCGCTCCTAGCACACAAATTTTCATAACGAACCTCGTCAGGTTTCTACAGGGGATAATTGAAAACGCATCATATCGGTGCACCCTTAGATTGACAAGCCGCCAGGATGCCGGGGGATAACTATTTAATACACAGTATTGATATAAGAAATATATCTGCTGTTTAATTTTACAGAAAAGCTTTTTCCGCTTTTTTCAGCCAGGTTATTGCGCCTGGGGTTTGCTGCCAGACATCGCGCATTTCCTCACGGTAGTACCAGGCCTGATCGTCGCCACCAAACATTGTGCGATCCGGGTCCAATTTAGGTTTCTTCACACGTTTAGCAATCAGGTATCGTGGTATTTTACCGAGGTATTCAATCGAGTTTCCCAACGCTTGCACGGCTTCTTTTTGCCTGCCGAGGCGATACAGAGCCAGCACCTTGCCGTAGGCAACCTCGGGATTCATGTCATTCGGGAACCTTTCTGCGAGCTCCAGGGCTTGTTCGTCCCGATTTTGATGAATCAGCTGATTCATCACTATCATTCGAAATCCATGATTGTCACTCGGATTGATCGCATTCAGTCTTTGTGCACGGAGCAGTACTTCATTCAGGTCACCATCCAACATGGCCAGGTGCACCAGTCGAGACAGGGCACGCAATGCCGGGCGGTTTTCGGACATGACCCAGTGCAGCTGCGTGTCGGGGGCTGTCGCAAGCAGCTTATCAAGAATAGCCTCGGCGCGGTGCAGAATGGGTTTTAGCATGGTTTCATCTAACCAGGTGGCGCCTATCTGTGGATGCAACATCAGCGCCGTGGCGAGATCATCGAGGATATCCAGGCTATCGAATGCTGCTGGATGGTTTAGCAGCCAATTTACCCACTCCATTTCTTCGAAATCGTCCCAGGGGTCGTCTTCTCCAAAAGGGGTTTCGTGTATCGAGAAGGGTTTATCCATGGGATAAATATGGTGCCAGTCTTGCTCCAGTTGCTGCAACTGCTCAGGCGCTTCCAGCAACCTGCCATTGCTTTCGACGACGAATAAATCTTCATCGAGATCATCTCCAGTATCAGTATCCTCCGATTCTTCTAATCGATTCTTGAACTCCTGAAGTGCCTCGTCGACCTGCAGCTGATCCATACCATAGGATGAAAACTGCTTACGCAGCATAGCCATGCTTTCCTCGTCATCAAACTCAGTCGGTGTCGACTCGTCGGCGATACTGTATTCTGGCAACGGCCTGTCAGCTACGCTTGTCAACCATTGCTTAAGCAACAAACCAGCGTCATCGTCCATGTCCAGACCCATATTGGCAAACGCTTCGCTCGGGTCTTCGGAAACTGCAATGAGAAATGCAAGTGGCATTTCATCGTCTTCCAGCCCAGCACGACGCATCTTGCGAACCCAGAAGTCGGCACGTTCCCTGGCTTTTTCGTTAAGACCCTGGGCATTCAGAATCTGCACTTCCAGCAGGCTCAGGCTAATCGAATTTGGATCATCGCGTTGCGCTTTGTGAAACGCCGCCCAGGCCCCATCGGCATCACCGTTATCGATTCGGATCGTCGCCTGACGCTGCCAGGCACCGGATCGTAGCGGAGAGCGTGCAACGGTATCGATAATGGATTGCAGTAAGGCGGTTTTCTTTTTGTGATAACCGAGATCATCGTAGGCATTGCACAACAGAGTCATCGCATATTCCGCATCGTCTTTCGTTTTGCGAATCGTGCCTTCGAAAAGTGGTTCGAGAAGCGTTACGACCTTTTTAGGTTTATCCAGTTCCAGATAATCACAGGCTATCATTCCTAATGCGTCGATCGGAACATGGTTTTCCCGTATCGCACCTGCGGCGACATCTTTATTTAGCTTTTCGAACATGACTGGCCAAATATCAGTCGCCGATATTGTCGGCATCGGGGGCAACTGCGCACAACAATGTTTATACTTTTTACCGGAGCCACAATGACAGGGATCATTTCGTTTAGGCATTATCATCGGTTGAGGTTTGAAGTGATTCGAAGGCAGCGGAACACCATTCCAGATCATACTTGCGAAGTTGACCGCCAGGGCACGGGCCATTTCGGAATCCAGAACGAACTGGTTCGTATCCGCGGCTGGCGATTCACCAAATAATCCCTGCTGTCGATCACCGGTGCCAGTGTAATAGCTATAAATATGCTCGCGCATCCAGGTTATAAAAAGCCGCGGATCTTCGTGGGCAAGAATCTGTTCGATGGCATCTTCTATCAGCGATTCCAAATCAAACGGGAAATCATCGAGATCAAATTCTG
>CBDUSZ010000108.1:0-10804 GCA_965370015.1 uncultured bacterium
CACATACCGGCACAATGCGGCGAACCGAGAAAGCCGAGGGAGAATGCAGTAATCAGTATAAAATATTCAGTCATCGCCGCGCAGATAGTTCTATTCGCTGGGCTAGTTTACTCGGATAGCATTTTCGAAATCCAGCATATTTCGTTTTGCGTCGCGTTAAACACGATTCCCCACAATTCGCTTTTCGCCTACCTTGATCCACCTCAATGCGGACGAATTCTATTGCTTTAAGCTCTGAGGCTTGCTGAATACCTGCTATCCTGAGCGAGATGTTGCCAAAAACCAGACCCCAGCCAATCGACTGCTACCATTGCAATCTGCCGGTGCCCGACGCAGGGCAATTTCAACTGTCGGTGGCGAATGATGTGCGTGATTTTTGTTGTGCAGGCTGTATGGCGGTCAGCGACATCATCAACCAGTCAGGGTTGTCGGGTTATTACCGTCAACGTGCATTACCGGCGATCAGGCCAACTGACGAAACAAGCAGTCCTGGTGATGCCTTTGCTGGCTTCGATCATGCCTCAGTACAGGCCGGCTGGGTACACAACCTCGATGAAAAAACCTGTGAGGCGACTTTTTTGTTGGTCGGAATGAATTGTGGCGCTTGCGTCTGGCTGATAGAAACCTATCTGCAAAAAATTGCTGGTATCCAGTCGGCACAAATTAATTTCAGCAACAATCAAATGAAACTTGTCTGGCACCCGCAACGGGTAAAGGTTAGCGATATGATGCGGGCCGTCGCTCGCATCGGTTATCAGACTCAGCCTTATACCCGCGAAGCGCGTTACCAGTTACTCGATCAGCAACGCAATCAATTACTCAAAAGACTCGGGGTCGCTGCAGCTCTGGGCATGCAGGTGATGGTGCTCAGCGTTGCACTGTACAGCGGTGACTGGTTTGGCATCGACGAAAATATCGCCACCTTTCTCAGGCGCGTCAGCCTGTTACTGGTATTGCCGATATTTGCTTATTCGGCAAAGCCGCTTTTTAAGGGCGCTATCGATAGTTTGCGCAGCGGCCGCGCTGGCATGGATGTACCTGTCAGCCTGGGCATTCTGCTGGCATTTTTCGCCAGTTTCTGGGCCACCGTGGAAAATAGCGGTGAGGTTTATTTTGACTCTATCGCAATGTTCGTGTTTTTCATTCTGGGTGCGCGCTATATAGAGTTGAATACCCGCATCAGGGGTTCCCGGGCGATGGAGCCGCTCACCTCGGCGGTACCGGTGATTGCCGATAAAATAGTAGATCAGAGCAGTAATAACACTCAACGCGTGCCCGTAGCCGAATTGCGAAGTGGCGATCTAGTACTGGTGAAGCCCGGTTCGATCATTCCTGTCGACGGCGAAATTGTCGAGGGCGCCAGTAGCTTCAATGAATCGTTGCTCAGCGGTGAAAGTCACCCTCTGCTGAAAAAAGTCGGAGACGCGGTTATCGCCGGATCGATCAACGTCGATCAGGCGGTGAGCATACGGGTAAGCCAGAGCGGAAATCAAACGGTTCTTTCCTCTATCCAGAGGCTGGCAGATAAAGCGGCCATGGAGAAACCGCGTATCACTCAAATTGCAGAGGCAACTGCCGGCTGGTTTATCGCCGCAGTTTTACTCGTCGCGTTAGTATTAGCCGTCTCCGGGATTGTCGGCGACAACCCGGGCTGGCTGGCAACAACCATCGCGGTACTGATAGTGAGCTGTCCCTGCGCCCTGTCGCTGGCCACCCCGCTGGCATTGAGCGCCGGTTCCAATGCGATGATAGAGAAAGGTTTATTTATTGCCCGCCAGCACGCCCTGGAAACCCTGGCCAGGGTTGATCATGTGGTATTCGACAAAACCGGAACACTTACCAATGGCAACCTGAGCCTGGTTCGAGTACAGGCTCTGGCCGGGCTGGATACCGGGCAATGCACGGTCATTGCCGCCGCCCTGGAATCACAATCGAACCATCCTGTCGCGCAATCACTCAGGCAGCATGCGCAGCAGAAGACGCTACCGACCGCCTCGGATTTGACGAATTTTGCCGGTGCCGGGATATGCGGTCGGGTGCAACAGATGAAATACTACCTGGGAAGTGCCGATTTTCTCCGGGAACAAAATCCGTTATTGAAAATTGATACCAATGTTCTACAGGACTGGTACCAGGAAGACAAAATTAGCATATTGCTGGCCGATCGAAATCGGCTGCTGGCTGTATTTATGTTCAGCGATGAAATCAAGCCGGGTGCTACTGGCCTGATCGAAGCCCTGCACCGCCGCGGCATACGTACCAGCCTGCTGAGTGGGGATCGACACCAACTGGTTAATTATGTAGCGCAGCAATTGGGAATCGACTCGGTATACTCAGAATGCCGACCGCAGCAGAAAGCCGAGATATTGGAGCAACTGATAGACAAAGGCGACATAGTGGCGATGGTTGGCGATGGCATTAACGATGCTCCGGCACTGAGTTTGGCCCACCTCTCGGTAGCAGTAGCGCGGGATATCAATCTCAGCAGTGTGGATGCCGATATAGTGATGATGAATCCGCATATCGAAGCTTTAACCAGCGCCATTGACCAGGCGCGCCGCAGCAGGGAGGTAATCAGGCAAAACGTCATCTGGGCTTTACTGTATAATTTTACTGCAATTCCGTTGGCCATTATGGGGCTGGTGCCACCCTGGTTAGCGGCAATCGGGATGTCGTTAAGTTCAGTGGTAGTGGTACTCAACTCTTCCCGATTATCACGATTAAAGGCTGCTGTGAATGCGGGGAATAACTGATGGAAATTATTTATCTATTAATACCGCTATCGATCATCCTTGTTGGCTTGATCATCGCAGGATTTCTATGGGCGGTGAATAGCGGTCAATTTGATGACCTGGAGGGACCCGCCTACCGAATTTTGCAAGACGAGGATGAACTCGATCAGCACCGGGAGTCTGACAAAGATAGTTCGAAGTGAGTGGCACCTGCCTGGGTCTCCATCCTGATAAATTCCCATTCTAGAGAACGCTTACAGGGGTCTAAGCTTCCATCGCTGCAACTGACTGGCCGTCATGACGAGGGCGAATTCTTCGCTGCTACAGCAACTTCGATCGAACAGGAGAGCGATTTTAATTTGCCTCTCCCTCGATAATAGCGGTAATGTTGTCGATTATTTCACAGGATCCATCTGGGTCTGACATACATTTAGATTTGCAGGAATTTCTGATTAAGTATCGATGAGTAAATTTTCTCGAGTACAAGTACGCCAACTGGCCTGGGGAGCCTGTTTTCTCGTAATCCTCGGCACGGCTTTAAGCTGGGGCTATCGGGCATTGACTGTTCAGGCTTTGAACGAGCTGGAAATTGAATCGAGTAATCGCCTGACCCTGTTTGTGTCGAACCTCAACGGTACCCTGGCCAATTTCGAACATTTGCCGAAACTGATCTCTGCCAACCCCTACGTGTTAAATGCGTTGCAACAACCGGTCAAACAACAGGTTGGGGTAATCAATCGGTACCTGCAGTCCGTCGTCAATACCCAGGGAGCTTCCGATGTATACCTGATGAACAGCCAGGGACTCACTGTCGCCGCGAGCAACTGGAACCTTGAGCGCTCTTTTGTCGGGCAGAATTTTAATTTCCGTCCCTATTTTCAAACAGCTATTAAAGGTGCAGCAGGACGTTACTTTGCCCTGGGTACAACTTCCTTGCAGCGCGGCTACTACTTTTCCTACCCTGTTTATCAGGGGGACAGAGTGGCAGGAGTGATAGTGATTAAAATTGACCTCGCAGACATAGAGACCGCATGGTCGGATCGGGGCAACCATTTTATTGTCACCGACGATGATGGCATCGTCTTCCTGACTACCCATGCACGCTGGACTTATAAAAGTATCCGCACAATTAACCCTGACAGAATGCGGGATATAAAATTATCCCGGCGCTACGCAGAAAAAACCATCCAACGACTGCCTTACGAGGAAATCGAAACTCTGAGCCAGGGTGTTACCCTCGTGGAGATAAAGGATGAACCGGAATCCGGGGCCAATACTTATCTGCATTTGCAGCAGAACATGGTTAAGGCTGGCTGGACGGTTCATCTGTTAAGCGATACCGATACGGTTCAGGGAACGGTGGCCTTGCGCGCGACTCTCGGTGGCTCTGGCGCCTTGATCGTATTGTTATTAGTGTCCTTATATGTAGTTAACCGGCAAAGGCGTCTGGCGCTGCAGGGTTCGACCGAACTTTTGGAGCGTCGCGTACAACAAAGAACCCGGGAACTCGAGAGCGAAATAGATGAACGCAAGAAAGCCGAGCAGAACTTACGCGATACCCAGGACGAATTAATCCAGGCAGCAAAACTGGCAGGATTGGGACAAATGTCAGCCGGCATCAGCCATGAACTCAATCAGCCGCTTACCGCTATTCGGAGCTATTCGAAAAATGCACAGCGCATGCTGGAACGAAAGCAAATAGAGAATGCCAGTCGAAATCTTGGTGAAATTGTCGAATTGACCCAGCACATGGCCGGAATAATCTCGCAGCTGCGTGGTTTTTCGAGAAAATCTGTAGGTGATCGTACCCGTGTTTCTATCGACAAAGCCATCGATCAGGCACTCAGCATGTTCCGACCCGAAATAGAAAAAAATCAAATATCGGTGCAAATGAATTTAAACCCGGAATTGACAGTGGTAACCGATAATCTGTTATTAAACCAGGTGCTGGTAAACGTTTTCAGTAACGCGATTCACGCGATGGCTTCAGCTACCATACGTCAGATTAGCATCGATGCCGACAGTCGACCCGATGGCGTCACCATCAGTATTGGCGATAGCGGACCAGGCATTCCTGCCAGGGTAATTGAAAATGTGTTCGACCCATTTTTTACCACCAAAGAGGTCGGGCTCGGACTGGGACTCGGCTTGTCCATATCTTACCGCATCATGGAAAGTCTGGGTGGTAAGATAGAAGTCGCTAATTGCGCCGAAAGTGGCGCTCGATTTGAGTTATATTTACCCCATGATGAATAGCGAAGTACGTGTCATCTTCATTGATGACGATAAGTTTGTGCGTGAGTCCACCAGCCAGAGTATGGAAATGGAAGGTTTTGGCGTGGATAAATTTGCTGATGCAGCAAAGGCCCTGGCCAAAATCGATATCAATTGCGCGAGTATTATCGTCACCGATATTAAAATGCCTGGCATGACCGGACTGGAGCTATTGCAGCACGTAAAAGAAATCGATGCCGACATTCCTGTCATTTTAATTACCGGCCAGGGAGACATCGCAATGGCGGTTCAGGCGATGCAGGATGGGGCCTACGATTTTCTCGAAAAGCCCTTCATGCCAGACAATCTAATCGAGATTGTGCGCAGGGCTTATGACCGGCGTATGCTGACGCTGGAAAACCGTAATCTGCGCATAGAGCTGGAGTTACAAAGTACACCCGGACAAAGAATTATTGGCCGTACACCAGTGGTACAACAACTCCGTAACCAAATTGCTCGACTCGCCGACACCGATGCCGACATATTACTCCGGGGCGAGACCGGAACCGGGAAAGATCTGGTGGCGAGAAATTTGCATGAAATCAGTAAACGCCATCAATCGCCATTTGTCGCGATTAATTGCGCTGCGTTACCGGTTAACATCATCGAAAGTGAACTGTTTGGCCATGTCGCTGGCGCTTTTACCGGTGCCGCAAGGACCAGAATTGGCAAGTTTGAATACGCGAATGGCGGAACGGTATTTCTAGACGAAATCGAAAGCATGCCATTAGACCTTCAAGTCAAGCTATTGAGAGTATTACAGGAACGCGTGGTCGAACCACTGGGATCAAATAAACAGGTAAAACTCGATATTCGCGTGATAGCCGCCACCAAGATCGATCTGAAGCTGGCGTCGGAGCAAAGTGAGTTCCGTGAAGACCTTTACTACCGCCTCAACGTAATTACGCTGAACCTGCCCACGCTGCGAGATCGCGTGGAAGATATTCCGCTGCTGTTTCATCACTGCACCCTGGTTGCCGCGGCCCGTCATGAATGCGATGTACCGCAATTAAATCCTGCACAACTGCAGCAACTGCTGATGCACCAGTGGCCGGGGAATGTACGAGAATTGAAAAATATTGCCGAACGCTTTGTACTGCTGGGTAATACGTCAGGATTAGACCTCGATCAAATCATTCATGCGCCGGAAGCCAGCGAATCGATGGACCTGCATAAACGCGTCGAGTGGTTCGAAAAAAACTTAATCCAGCAAACCCTGGCGCAATGCGGTGGCTCCATCAATGCCACGCTGGAATCGCTGGGTACGCCTCGAAAAACACTTTACGACAAGATGCGTAAGTACAATATCGACAAGAATCAATATAAATAGACTCGCGCTGTATAAAAAATGGGTAGAAACCCATCGATATCAAAACTCAAAATGGGTGGATTCCGTTACAAACTAAAGGGATCAGCGGCAACCGACAGCGCTGCTCAACGGAGCAGTCCTGATGTAGTAAATGGGATGGTTTGAACCGCTGCAGGCAAGAAGTAAATCGTGTAATTTCAATGTCTTATGATTATCCGGGAAGCCCTGGATAAATATTCCGGGTGATTGTTTTCGACCAAATTCAACGCGAGTTTGAATATCTCCAGGCAGACTGGCTTGAGTCTTGCATACACTCTCATGGTCAGACTTTGACGTCATAATTAAATCAATTTTGGAGAATAAGAGAATGAAATTACGTGTATTAGCAGCCAGCTGCGCGCTCCTTATAGGCACAGTGAGCACTTCCGTCGTTTACGCCAATTGTGATCCCGGTGAAATTGTGATCAAGTTCAGCCATGTCACCAATACCGACAAGCATCCTAAAGGTATTGCAGCCACTTTGCTGGAGAAACGGGTTAACGAAGAAATGAATGGTAAAGCCTGTATGCAGGTATATCCCAATTCCACCTTGTACAACGATAAAAAAGTGCTCGAAGCGATGTTGAGTGGTGATGTTCAGTTAGCTGCACCATCCTTATCAAAATTTGAAAAATTCACCAAGAAGTTCCGTATCTTTGACTTACCGTTTGTTTTTCAGGACGTTAACGCGGTCGACCGTTTTCAGAACTCTGCTGACGGTGAAAAGCTCAAAAATGCGATGAATCGTCGTGGCTTAAAGGGTCTGGAATTCTGGCATAACGGCATGAAACAAATGTCTGCAAACAAGCCTCTGATCAAACCTTCAGATGCCGAAGGCCTCAAATTCCGCGTACAGGCATCTGATGTCCTCGTAGCCCAGTTTGAACAACTCGGTGCCAACCCACAAAAGATGTCCTTTAAAGAGGTTTATGGTGGTCTGCAAACCAAGGTTATCGATGGACAGGAAAATACCTGGTCGAATATTTACGGTAAAAAATTCTTTGAAGTTCAGGATGGCGTGACTGAAACCAATCATGGCATTATCGATTACCTGGTAGTGACATCCACCAAGTGGTGGGATGGCTTACCCGCTGATGTGCGCGAGCAGTTGGGAACAATATTGAAAGAAGTCACCGAAGTTCGTAATGGCGAATCAACAGCGGTGAACAATACCAACCGCGAAAATATCATCACGGCAGGTGGCACCGTACGTACTTTGACTACTGCACAGCGTCAGGCCTGGGTCGATGCAATGAAACCCGTGTGGAAAAAATTCGAAAAGGATATCGGTAAAGACCTGATGGGTGCTGCCTTAAAAGCAAATTTGTAATAAGGTAGTAGAATTACCAGGGAATACGCGGTCGATACACTCGGCCGCGTATTTACTAAAAAGGATTATATTACCTTTTTGGCAAGCTCAGGATATCCATAGATAAAAAACAGGGGGAACCGACCATGCATCAGCAATCCATATCAAGGCTTGGGCAGGTGATAGACGATATTGAAGAAACCAGTATCGCGGTTTGCCTGGGCTTAATGACACTGATCACCTTCGCTAACGTCGTAGCTCGATACGTCTTTAATTCCAATATTCTCTGGGCACTGGAGGCAACAGTGTTTCTTTTTGCCTGGCTGGTGCTAATGGGCGCTTCTTATGCCGTTAAGAAACACATACATATCGGTGTTGACGTGGTCGTCAATGCGGTATCCCCGGCGATAGCTAAAATTCTGACCATAGTCGCCGTAGGTGCCTGCCTGGTTTTTTGCATCCTGTTATTAGTCGGATCCTGGAATTACTGGTATCCCTTTATTACCGAGCGCGCCTGGCTGGAAACAGAGGATATTCCGATGCCGGAAATGCTTATGTTTTTGGCGGACTGGTTCAATGAAGGTGAGCGCTATGAAAAATTGCCCCGATTTATTCCTTATTTAGCCTTACCACTGGGTATGGCACTGTTGACTTTTCGCTTTCTGCAAATCGGCTGGCAGGTAATAACAGGCAGGCTGGACAAGATCATAGCCAGTCATGAAGTCGAGGATGAAATCGAAGACGCTCGAACTAGTATCGAGCAACAAATCCATTCGAAAAATAACGCGGAGGATGTGTAATGGCTATCCTGATGCTTTTTTTGATGGTCATCGGGTTTATGCTGATCGGCGTACCAATCGCTGTCTCGCTAGGTCTTTCGAGTATTATTTTTTTAATGGTGCTGTCAGATTCTTCGCTGGCATCGGTAGCACAAACCCTGTTTTCCGCATTCGAAGGACACTACACCCTACTAGCCATTCCATTTTTTATTCTGGCTTCTGTATTCATGTCGACCGGTGGTGTTGCGCATCGAATTATCCGCTTTGCGATCGCCATAGTGGGCTCGTTTCGCGGCGGCCTGGCCATGGCTTCGGTGTTTGCCTGCATGATGTTTGCAGCGCTTTCCGGATCCTCACCGGCGACCGTAGTCGCCATCGGCAGTATCGTCATCGCTGGCATGGTACAGGTGGGGTACACCAAAGAATTTGCCGCTGGCGTCATCTGTAATGCAGGCACGCTGGGTATTTTAATACCACCATCTATCGTCATGGTGGTGTATGCGGCGGCTACCGATGTATCGGTAGGCAGAATGTTTTTGGCCGGTGTGATACCCGGCTTACTGGCTGGCGGCATGTTGATGCTGGCGATTTACGCGGTTGCGCGCTATAAAAACCTGCCCGCCCAGCCCTGGGCTGGTTGGTCAGAAATATTCGCCGCCGCACGTGACGCGAGCTGGGGCCTGTTATTGATAGTTATTATTCTGGGCGGCATATACGGTGGCATTTTCACCCCCACCGAAGCCGCTGCAGTAGCAGCCGTATATGCCTTTCTAATAGCCAATTTTATTTATTGCGATATGGGTCCATTTAAGGGAAAGGGGGCTGGAGGGGCGATGATCCTGTGGCGAGGCCTGTCGGTATTCTGGCACAAAGATACCAAACGCAGTCTGCTGGATGCGGGCAAGCTCACCATCATGTTATTGTTTATTATTGCCAATGCGCTGATCCTGAAGCATGTGCTAACCGAAGAGCGCATTCCGCAAATGATAACCGAGGCGATGCTGTCGGCGGGCTTTGGCCCGATCATGTTCCTGGTGGTAGTCAATATCCTGTTACTGATCGGCGGCCAGTTTATGGAGCCTTCCGGTCTACTCATCATTGTCGCACCACTGGTATTCCCGATAGCCATCGCGTTGGGCATAGACCCGATTCATCTTGGCATTATCATGGTAGTGAATATGGAAATAGGCATGATTACACCACCAGTAGGTCTTAACCTGTTTGTCACCGCCGGTATAGCCGGCATGTCAATGATCAACGTCGTAAAAGCAGCCGCACCCTGGCTGGCTATCATGTTCGTGTTTTTGATTATCGTAACTTACGTGCCCATTGTTTCAACCTGGCTACCAACACTAATGATGGGGGCAGAAATTATCACCAAGTGAGTACGGGGTATCGAATTGTAAATCTATAGAGGGCGCCTTTTTACTGGATTGCCAATAGTTCTGCGGTGAGAAATTAGATCGTGCCCTCTGCCTGGGCTTTACTGACTTTAGTATCGCAACTTATGGCATCGATATTCGCCGCTTGAGCCGCTTCACCTTTGACTATCGGCGCCTTTCACCGTAGCATTCCACCCATGATGAAGGATTAAGTGATGCCGTCGCCATGCACAAACCCGACGAAATGGGACACCTGTTCACCAAATCCATGCAAATTCACAATTTGATTCAATCTTGCAATATTAGCTAATCGGTGCCCGAACTTTCCGCTCAACTAAAACAGAAACTACTCGACATCAGGCTTATCGTGCTCGATGTTGACGGCGTACTCACCGATGGCGCGATTATCCTCGGTGGCAAAAATTCTGATATCAAACGCTTTCATACCCAGGATGGCTTTGGCATCACACTGGCGAGGCAGGCAGGTATTCGTTTTGGCATACTCACCGGCAGAACTTCCGATGCGGTCATGCGTCGCGTCGAAGAGCTCAAAATTGATTTCTATGAATACGGCCATTTTTACAAACAGGATGCGTTACAGGACATGATCACCAGTGCCGGTTTGAGCTCGGAACAGGTGCTCTATATGGGAGACGATGTGCTCGACCTGGTCTGTAAGCCTCAGGTAGGGATTTTTGTCGCACCGGCCAATGCGGTCACTCGCGTACAGCAGGAGGCTGACTGGGTAACTAACCGCAAAGGCGGTGATGCGGCAGTTAGAGAAATGATTGAAATCCTGCTCGATGCACAGGGATCACTCAAAAGTACTGAAGATTATTTTATCGGAGCCAATCCATGAAAGTTACGGGCTGCATTCCCAGTCGCTACGCTTCGACGCGGTTACCCGGAAAGCCACTATGTGATATCGGCGGCAAGCCGATGGTAATTCGTGTTGTTGAGCAAGCCCTGCAAGTTAAAAG
>CBDUSZ010000109.1:0-10799 GCA_965370015.1 uncultured bacterium
GAGCCCTTTCCGGTGTTGCACAAGTCATTCATAGATTACCGCGAAATTACTCGCTAAAGCTCACAGTCGCTTGCATGGCAAGACGGTTATCCGGACTAGTCGCCCACATCACCGCATTCCTGCCGACTAATTTTCCGTTCAAGGTGAATGGCGCGTTATCAAATAATGGGCTGAAGGCCCTGAATTCGTAACTTTCAGGCGACTGGTTCGGGTTTTGCGCCCTGGCTAGCTCTAATAACATTGTCGCAGTTAATGGGCCGTGGAAAACCAGGCCTGGATATCCCTCTTCGTCGCGGCAAAAGTCGATATCATAATGAATCCTGTGGCCATTAAAGGTAAGCGCCGAATAGCGGAATAGCAAGGTTGAATTGGGTATTACCTCGCGTGTCCATTGCGCATCATTTGGCGCTTCCGGTGGCAGAATATTTTTTTCATCAGGTTGTTTGATATCGCGGTAAACGATGTTATGTACTTCACTGAGCCTTAATTCGTCGCCAACTAACACGCGGTGCTCAACTTCAACAAAACACAGCGTTCCGCTGCGTCCCTGTTTCAACTTGATGTCACGAACGGTAGATTCACGGCGGGCCAGCTCACCCACCCGTAGCGGTGCATTAAATTTTAATTCACCACCTGCCCACATTCGGCGCGGTAAGGGTATTGGCGGCATAAACCCGCCCAGGGCAGCATGCCCGTCTCGACCCAGTTCCGATGCCCGGGTCGGATTGAGGAAATAGGCCCAGTGCCAGAGTGCTGGCACTGCCTCGCCATCGACTATTACCCCTGGCGCCCGGTCAAGGGTGGCGGCCATGCGATGCAAGGGTTCCGCCGATATGGTTTGTTCGATCGATTCCTTGTTGCCGATCCACTGGCGCAGGTAGTCGAGATCGAGGTCTTTCTCATTCATGATTGCGGCTACCTCGCCATTCACAGGGGTGGCCATTCACGACGGCCATTGAAATTCGCCTTTTGAATCCTGACTATCGCGATATTTAAGTTGTACGCCTTTCAGAAAGCTGCGCAAACATTGATCTTTACACTCACGATAATGTTTGTGGCCTGGCCTGCGAAAAAACGCGCTTAATTCATGTTTGCTGAGGCGAAAACCATTCAACGCTAAAATCTGTAAAATATCTTCGGCTTTCAGGTTTAGCGCAATTTTTAGTTTGGTGAAGGTAATGTTGTTAGTTAAGCGTTTTTCTGGCACAGGCGTTGGGCCTTCTTTCTTGCCGCGCTTATCGATAATCAAACCATTGAGGAAGGTCGCTAGAAGAATATCGCTGCAACTCTGATACGCAGGATCATCATCTTTTTTTAACCAGTTGCTGATCTGCTCACGTGTGACCTGATGGTCGACCAGGGCAAATAACGCGATCATTTTCGAATCACCAAAATCGAAGGTATAACGAATACGGCGCAAAATGTCATTATTAGTCACAGAAAATACCTTTTTTGATTATCAGTATTCGATCTCAATGCCACGGGTGGGACATTTCAAAATAGCCAGGGTCTTTCGACCCACCGGTCTTTACAGTCGTTACCAGCGTAGCATTGAATGCTGTCACAGGCTGCGAAAATAATAGCATTTGTTGTATGTCATCGATACAGAACAGGTTTGTTTTTTAACCTCGACCGGGATATAAAGCTGGCTTTGTCTGCCCCGTTCTAACAAGGTTTTTTTGCGAACCTGCTGTTGACTGCCGATCACCAATAAATTACTCGCATAAGCTTTCTTCCTGGAAGGGTCCCGCGTTTTTCAGCAACCGCTCCACACCCCAGACCGGGTTTAAATGATATAATTAGCGTTTAAATAGTGGTTCGACCAAACGCAGGCAACCATCGCCGAGGCTTGTTTACTGCCACTATAAGCCAATTCAACAATTGTACTGAACCCATGAAAACCGAATTACTTTGCCCCGCGGGCACGCTCAAGAGTATGCGCTACGCATTCTCCTATGGTGCCGATGCAGTCTATGCTGGCCAACCTCGTTATTCTCTGAGAGTTCGAAACAACGAATTCAATAAACTGGAAAACCTGGCGACGGCAATTCAGCTCGCACATGAACAAAACAAACTGTTTTATATCGCCAGCAACCTTGCCCCGCATAATAACAAGGTACGAACCTACCTGCGGGACATGCAGCAAGTCATCGAGATGGAGCCCGATGCTATTATCATGTCTGACCCTGGCCTTATCATGATGGTGCGCGAGCGCTGGCCTGAAATGCCGATACACCTCTCGGTACAGGCAAATGTAGTTAACTTCGCTGCGGTCAAGTTCTGGCAGTCGATTGGGCTGACGCGCATTATCCTGTCACGCGAACTATCGTTGGATGAAATTGCCGAAATACGCCAGGAATGCCCCGATATTGAACTGGAAACCTTCGTCCACGGCGCGCTATGTATCGCTTACTCGGGACGCTGCCTGTTGTCGGGTTATATGACACATCGCGATTCTAACCAGGGTGCCTGCACTAATTCCTGTCGCTGGAAGTACGACACCCATGAGGCAGAACAAACCCTGGAAGGCGATATTGTCGCTAAACCTCCCACCGAGAGTGTTGATACCTGCCAGCCTTCAGGTGTCGAGGATCGAGTTTTCCTGTTGCAGGAACGTGAACGTCCTGGTGAGTACATGCCTGCCTACGAGGATGAGCACGGTACTTACATCATGAACTCCAAAGACCTGCGCGCGATTCAACACGTGCAACGATTGATCGAAATAGGTATAGATTCACTGAAGATAGAAGGTCGTACCAAATCACATTTTTATGTCGCCCGTACCGCGCAACTTTACCGCCGCGCTATCGATGATGCGCACGCCGGTAGACCCTTTGATATGAGCTTGATGGGTCAGCTCGAAAGCCTGTCCAATCGCGGTTATACCGAAGGATTTTATCGGCGTCATGTGCCCAGGGAGTTTCAAAATTATGAAACGGGTCACTCGCAGTCGAGCCGACACCAGTTCGTCGGGGAGGTCAGCGCGCTCAATCCGGACAATAGCCTGTCGATCGAAGTCAAGAACCGCTTTGCCGTGGGAGATACACTCGAACTCATGACACCCGAGGGCAATATCCAATATACCCTGGATTCCATGGTTCAGGATCGCGGCGGAGAGCCGATAGAGGTAGCGCCTGGCAGCGGTTACCAGGTACGTATTCCGTTGCCCGAGAATGTACCGGTAAAGGAAATTACCAGGGGATTGCTGTTACGTAATCTATAAAAAACGGTGTAGTACCAGGTATTAGTTATTCGGATTTGGGTTATAAGTGTCGAAACGCGAAATAGCAGAATTACAAACTATAGAAAGCCGGTGATTTAAGCCCCGTCTATTCCTGGCCCGACGGCCTTGATGAATGCGCTAAATAAAGTCGATTTATGCCTGCTCGTGGGCAGGGATAATACTTCGTTGCAAATGGCCATAGATGCTGTTTCGCTTAGGCCGCCAAACTGCATTAAATTGATTGCCTTAATGCGCATTTCAGATTCATCCAGTGCGAGCTCGGGGTCACCCTTACAGTCTTTACGTTCTGCCGTTAGCTCCTCGCCATTTGCTATCGTCACGCGAACAGCGCACCCCCAGGATACTGGATAGCGCGAAGCAAATGGATCGACCACTTGCAGGGAGGTTAGCTTGCGCAAACTATGGGTCTGATTGCGGGCCTCTTCGGTAAAAGAATCAAGCTTTACCTCGCCATTTTGCAAAGCAATAGACACGCAATGGTAGAGTGAAAATTTGGCCTGATATTCGTTTTCCGGTTCGCGTCTGTCGCAGACATCAAGCGCCGCCTGGTAGGTGTCAACATCAATGCTTTGAATATCTGCACCGTTGAGTTTGTCATGCAACTCGAGTGCGCAATCGATTGCCGGATGTGTATGCCGACAGCAAGGCCAGGGCTTGATCGAGGTAAGGGGTAACTGCCAGGGGCCATCGGCGGCGGCAAGAATCGCCTGTGGACTCGGATCGGGGCACATACCGGCAAACATACCTTTTTCGCCTTCCAGAATTTCTACCGATCCGGTGAATCCGTATACTGCAAGTTCGGCGGCGAGCAGTCCCGATTCGGAGGCACGGCCCGCGTGTAAATGTTTGCTCATCGCCCCGGTTTGCATAAATTGCCAAAACCCCGAAGACTGCGTGCCGGCATTACCGAGCGCATTCACAGTTTGTTCCAGATCGAGATCGAGTAAAGTTGCCGCGGCCATTGCCGAGCCGTAGGGGCCGCAGGTTGCGGTGTTATGCCACACCTTGTAATGCGTCGGACCGACCGCCGCACCAATTCGGCACATCGCCTCAAAGCCGTGCAGGATGGCACGCAATATTTTATCGGCACTGGCGCCAGTTTTTTCGCCGAGCGACAGCACCGCGGGTACCACCACGCAACCCGGGTGTGTCACGGAAGCACGGTGCAAATCGTCGGTCTCGGTAATATGGGTTAGCGCGCCCATCAAAAAAGCCCGGCGCTTGTTATCCATATCGACGCTTTGCGCCCAGGCAATTAATTTCTTACCGACTGGGGTAACACGGCCGGCGTAGGCGGATGCCAGCGCATCGAGGGTAAACAACGCAGCACAAGCGAGATCGTCTTCGCTAATCGGTTTATCTCGGATCAATTGAATCAGGTCTTTTGTCAGGCTCATTGAATTTCTCTCGATGACTGCGAAAATAACTGCCGCCCAGGCCAAATCGAGTTTCGCATTTATTGGCCGAAAATGGAAAACCTTTAAATGTTCGATATATGCACTGGTATTCGGCCGAAATTAGACGTATTTTGTTGATAAAGATCAAATGGCTGGTGGCGAATAATATTAGAATTAAGCATAGTTCTATGTCGACCCTGATAGGTAAAACAATGAATGCAAAAAAACGAGTAATTGGTGGGCCTGTGGTTATCAATGCTCAGCAATTGTCGTTGTCGAAGGCGGTACGCGCTGGAGATTTCGTATTTCTTAGCGGACAGATTCCGCTGCGCGACGGCTCACCGATGACCGACGGCACTATCGAAGATCAAACTCGCGTCTGCATCGAAAGCATACGCGATACATTGCGAGAGGCTGGCTGCGAACTCGGCGATGTGGTGAAGTCGATGGTGTGGTTGAAAAACCGCGCCGACTTCCCTCGTTTTAATGAAGTCTATGCAGAGTATTTTGCTGATGAGTCTCCGACTCGTTCGGTGCTGGTGAGTGATTTTTTGCTTGATATCCTGGTTGAGATCGAGTGTGTCGCGTACAAGCCTCTGGATGAAGAGTATTCGTATTAAGTGCACCGGTTTCCCCGGGGTCTAGCTGTCCGGAGTGTGGTACTTTGATCCGTGTTCCTACCCAATCAATTCGGGGTAGAGCATAATGACGACCAAAATAACAATCAATCTGGATTTATTATAATGAACAATGCCCAACGGGTTTGGCAAAGCCTGGTGACGAATGATGTCGATAAAGTTACCTTCCTGCCCTGCAATAAGCTAAACGCGTTAATGCTGCATGTCCCCGCCAGTATTGATGTGTGGAATATTACTAAAGAGTCGATTGGCCTCGGCCTGTGCTTCGGGCGCAGTCTGGCAGGCAGGCGCTCTGCGATGATGATCCAGAATACTGGCCTCGGTAATCTGGTGACCGAACTCTACACCCTGCAAAAACTATATCAGTCGGCATTGCCGATATTTGTCTCCTGGCGCGGCTACTATCAGGAACCGATTGAGGCACAGATCATATTTGGCAGCAAGGTAGAAGATTTGCTCAATGCCATCGATGTCGAGTATGCGATACTTAAATCTGAGGCTGACCTGGCCGACCTCGACGCCGATATTGCCGAGTGCTTCGAAGCCAATAAGGTCAAGGTTTATTTAATGTCGCCCGAACTATGGGAAACCAATAGCGGCGACTATCATGTGTTTGGCGAACCGAGAATCAACCCTGTTACGGTCGAAGCTGATGGCTATTCCGGAACGCCAGGCGGTACCCGAATCGAAGCCATCAAGCTGATCATGGATTCGATTGCCGAGGATGATATCGTGCTCTCGCAGATCGGCTTCCCTTCCAAGGAGGTTTATAACACGCGTGATCGCGAGCTTAATTTTTACCTGCTGGGTGCACTAGGTGCCGCCACCGAAGTCGGTATTGGCCTCGCCGCAGAAGTTGCAAATCGCCATGTTTATGTCGTCGACGGCGATGGTTCCTTTTTCTTTAATCCGAACCAGTTAGCCGATATCGCCACCTTCGATCCACAAAACCTGACCGTTATCTGTCTCGATAATGGTAGTTGGGGTTCGACTGGCAATCAACCAACGCTCAGCTCGCAGGGTATGAACCTGAGCGCAATGATCCGCTCCATGGGCGTTTCTAACACCATCATGACCGACGACCCGGAACAGTTTGTCCAGGCTTTGAAAAGTAAAACGCGTTTTGTGCACTACATGATCCAGCCAGGCAATGACAAGGCTGGCGGAGAGATACCACTCAAAGCGCTAGAGATTAAACAGCGTTTTATGCGGGCGGTTGATTTGTAAGGACTTTAGAAAAAACTTATGATTGAAAATTGAAGCCTGAATTGTGAATTGCCTACCGCAGTAAATGCAAGATTTATGACCTGACACTAATTTTTCCGTTGATTAAAAATGTCGATTAAAAAAGACGCAGTTGTCGCAATCATACAAAAAGCAGACACGTTTCTATTTGTTAAGAGATCTAATTATATCAATATCGCTGCCGGATATTGGTGTCCTGTTAGTGGTAGGGTCGAGAAAAATGAGACCCAAATGGAGGCTTTGCAGCGAGAAGTAAAAGAGGAGGTTGGGCTCGGTGTTAAAGCGGTAGAGAAAATTTGTGAAATTCCCTCTCACGATAATCAATTTAAATTGCATTTTTGGACGACTGAAATTGTTTCCGGTGAAGCCTCCATAACAAGTAATGAAGCAACTGATTTTAAGTGGGTCACTATTGAGCAAATGAAACAACTTCACCCTGTTTTTCAGGAAGATATACAAGTTATTGAAAAACTGGTAAACAACAATAATTAAAAATACTGGATCAGTAGCTGATATCGATTATCAAGTAACGATGTATGCCAGCGGGAACCTCAACAGTCACTTCCTCACCGAGCTCACGCTTTAACAACGATCTTGCAAGCGGAGAATCGACACTGATATAGTGCTCCTCGTGGTCATGTTCATCGGGGCCGACGATACGATAAATACTGATTTTTTCGTCCTCGTCTTCGAGATGGACCATCGCACCAAAATAAACCCGATCAGAGGTGGTCGGTTTCTCGCTGACCACGATTAAATCTGGTAAACGTTTTTGCAAGTAGCGGATGCGTCGGTCGAGTCCGCCTAATTCCTTCTTGCGATAGATATACTCGGCGTTTTCTGAGCGGTCACCTTCAGCGGCTGCTGCCGACAGGGCGGCAACTACTTCGCGTCGTCTCGGCCATAGAGCTTTTTGCTCGGCTTCAAGGGTGCGCATGCCCTCGACGGTTATATACGGAGACTTTTTTGGGGCTGGGGGCCGGTATCGACTCATTTAGGAAATTGCCTTTAGCTTGTAAGTTTCAATTGCTGACGAATTATAGGTAAATCCGCTGCCGGGTCGCCCAGGCACCTGTATAAAGGCATCATCAATTTCGACAGGTTGGTTAAACAGCGGTGCAAACCAGGGCATGTGCTCGATGGAAATACAGTTAGCTTCCGAGGCCGCGACACAAATACTATATTCGGTAAATAAATGTGAAGAAACCGGAACATCGTAGCTTGCCGCAATCGCCGCGATGCGGCGAAAATCACTGAGGCCGCCGATAGGTTGAAAATCCGGCATTAACACATCGACGAGCGTGGTTTTGAAGTTAGAGCTTTTCATTTGCGTAGACTGTTGTGAGAATTTGTAACAGAGCATAGCGCTACTTTTCCCGAGTCGCTACCACACTGCCTATACTGAATTTGTTCGCTTTTAGTGAATGATGGTTTAAGCTAGGTAATATTCACCTCCTGGCTGCATAATCGCCTGTGCTCCGCTACGAAATAAAATGGAAATACCTATACCCCATACGATGATCGCGGTAGTACTGACTGGCCACGGCGGTTTCGACAAGCTCGAATACAGGGACGATGTTCCGGTACCAGTGCCCGGTCCGATAGAAGTCCTGGTTCAGGTCGGTGCCGCTGGCATTAACAATACCGACATCAACACCCGAACGGCCTGGTATTCGAAAAATGTTACCACCGATACCAATGCTGGCGGCGAGGCGGGATTTGCCAACGCCGACGACGGCGATGCCAGTTGGTCTGGCACACCGCTCAGCTTTCCTAGAATACAGGGCGCAGATTGCTGCGGACGTATCGTCGCAACTGGCAGTCAGGTCGATCCGCAAAGAATGGGTGAGCGGGTGCTGATTCGCCCCATTCAAACTACTGAAATGGGTTCTGAGCCATTTATCTGTAGAACCTTCGGTTCAGAATGTGATGGTGCTTTTGCGCAATACACCAGGACCTATTCAGTCGATGCATTAAAAATAGACAGCGATCTGAGTGATATTGAGCTGGCCTCGTTCCCCTGTGCCTACGCTACTGCAGAGGGTATGCTCGAGCGAGCCAGTGTACGACCTGAGACGGTGCTGATTACTGGCGCCTCGGGGGGTGTCGGCTCTGCGGCGGTACAATTGGCAAAACGACGCAAGGCGAAAGTTATAGCGGTAGCAGCTCGCGCAAAGGCCGACGATGTTAGAGTGCTGGGGGCAGACAGGGTAATCGATCGTGATAGTGACCTGGTCGAAGTATTGCTCAGGGACTCGATCGATGTGGTTGTTGATCTCGTCGCGGGGCCACAATGGCCGCAGTTACTGGATGTGCTAAAGCGGGGTGGTCGTTACGTGACCGCCGGTGCCATTGCAGGACCTATTGTCGAACTCGATGTACGTACACTTTATTTAAAGGATTTGTCATTTTTTGGTTGCACCTATCAGGACAAGGGTCTGCTCGAAAATGTGATCAGGTATGTCGAAAACGGTGAAATTAAACCGGTTGTATCGGGTTCGTACCCACTCAAAGATATAGTTGCGGCGCAACAGGATTTTATTTCAAAAAAACACACTGGAAAAATTATCCTGGTTCCACCCCAGTACTAAAATCGTTGAAGTACACTTGTATTAATTCTGCACACTACTGTCCGGGATAAATATTGAAAAGCCTCTGGAAGTATTGATAAAGAAGGTTTTAAAGGCATCGGTTCATATAGGAGACTTGATTTTTCAGAGTCGGCTGAAAAATCAAGTCTCCTATACGAGCTACTTGCCTTAAAACCATCTGTACCAGCACCTTAAGGCATTGTTTAAAATCTATCCCGGACAGTAGTGGGCAAACCACATTGATCACGGTTTATCTAAATTGCTAGATTATATTTAGATCGGAAATCAAATCTGTTAGATTGAACCCACTTAACATTACTTGCCAGATATTTAAAATCCCTATGTCAGAGACTCATGTGACTCCTCGTCGAGCCATCATTGCTTTTGCGCTCGGCACGCTGTTTTTTGGTTATGCCTTTGTTCAGCGTGTTTCTCCCAGTGTCATGACCCATGAACTGATGCGGGACTTTGCCGTGGGTGGTGCTGCGCTGGGCTCGTTGTCGGCCTTTTACTTTTATGCCTACGCGTCTATCCAGCTGCCAGTCGGAATGTTGACCGATCGCTACGGGCCGCGAAAGTTGATGAGCTTTGCGGTCGGCCTTTGCGCAATAGCTTCGGTTGGTTTTGCCTTCAGTGATTCAGTTTTGACTGCATCGATTGGGCGTGCACTGATTGGTGGAACTGTTGCATTTGCATTTGTCGGTACCCTTGCGATTGCCGGTTACTGGTTTAAACCCGCCCAATACGCAATGCTGGCCGGGCTACTGCAAACAGTGGGCATGAGTGGCGCTATTTTTGGGCAGGCACCGCTGCGCCATGTGGTCGAGTCTATCGGCTGGCGTGGCACTATGACTGCGCTGGGGGTGATTGCCGTATTGCTGTCTATATTGTTGTTTGTTTTGGTGCCACATCGGTCTGGTGAACAAAAAAATCTGGAGGTGCGTGTCGGCATACTCGATGGCTTGAAGTCGGTGGCCTCAAATTCCCAGACCTGGCTGTGCGCCCTGATTGGTTTTGGTATGGCTGGGATCATGTTGGGATTTGGCGGGCTGTGGGGCGTGCCCTGGTTAAATTCGGTACATGGCTATTCGACGATAGAGGCGGCGGGAGTCATTTCGATGCTGTTTGCCGGTTGGGCGATATTTTCACCCCTGGTGGGCTGGCTGTCAGATCGGACTGGACGGCGTAATCCGCTCATGACCGTGGGTGCTATTATTTCGGTGACAGCTTTTCTCGTGGTGGTCTTCTATACACCAGAAAGTACTGCGTTACTGATGTTAACGATTTTCTTGATCGGGGTGGGTGGTTGCTCGATGACGGCCTGTTTCAGTTCGGTGAAGGAGTTAAATAACCTGGAGTACAGTAGTACCGCGTTGGGTTTAATGAATATGTGCATCGTCGGTTCGGGAGCGGTGATGCAACCGCTGATAGGATGGTTGCTGGATATGAACTGGGCAGGCACGATTGTGGATGGTGCGCGAGTGTACAGTGCGAGTGCGTATACGATAGCATTTTCCAGTTTACTGGTGGTTAACCTGGCAGCGCTGATTGGCACCTTATTTCTACGTGAGACGCACTGTAAACAAACCGCCTGAGTTCTAGCGGTTAAAAACGGCAGCCATTAAGCTGCCCTTTTAGTTCATTTTTTCAGGCGGCAGATTTTACTTCGTGCAGATGGATATCC
>CBDUSZ010000110.1:0-10741 GCA_965370015.1 uncultured bacterium
AGCGGATTATCTTCACCCACCGCCGACTGGAAGCGCATAATATCGCCAATACGTAGAGCCTCTAATTCGATCTTGCCGGGTCCCGCTCCTTCAACCAGATCTTCCCAGCTACTGCGTGTTATGTGCTCGAAAGGATTTCCGGGGTCGAGATTTTCGGGATACTCGGGCTGGTAATGCGGTATGTCTACCTGCCAGTCATCGCCATCGGGGGATGCCCCGGTAGTCACCGTGGTTGAGCGTTCTTCGGCTACCAGCTCGCCTGACTCGTTATGAAATTCCGTCAACATGGTTAAAAAAGTCAATTCTCCACCGCGATTTCCCTGTTTACGCCAGACATTTTCGAGTGAAGCACGGCACAGCAATCGGTCGCCCGCGCGTGGCAAGCTGCGATGAAAGGTAAAGGACTCCTCGGCGTGTAATGGCACTGAAAAGTCATGATCGATTTGTTCGAATACAGTGCCCCGTGGTCGCTCCAGCGAATATCCCCAGGTATAGGCTGCTGTGATCAAAAAAGTTGCTGGGATTAGCGGATTGCGACCTTCGATGTATTCGGCTAGTGGCGCATGCATGGCGCGGGCAAATTCGCGGATTTTGCCGCGTTCGATATCCATTTCATATTCAGGGCCGGTCAGGCCAATTGAGTCTTCGGCTGGCATAAGAGATATGTCCTGATGATTATCTGCTTTCACGGATGACGATGAGTGCATCGGTTGCGATGGCCTCGCCGTCAGTGGTAATGATAACGGGATTGACGTCGAGTGATTCGACTTCATCCGCATGGTCGATTGCGTAGGCTGCAACCGCATGTATAGCCTGAGTCATCGAATCGTAGCCGGTAGCCCCGCTATCCAGGCCGATACCTTCCATCGCGACTTGCAGGTCTACATCAACCAGCGGCAATAAAACTGTCGTATAGGTATTCATCGCCTCGGCGGCGGTTCCGCCTCGGCCTATCATCAGTGCCAGGCCAAGTGCCGCCTGACGTTTGATGCCGATAATATATTCATCGAGAGGGTCTGCCACCATAGCTTCAACTAGGAAACTATCTATCTCGGTATTCGCGTTCTGTCTCACCGACTGGCTAATATCCTCCACGGCTTGATCGACGTCATCGCCTGATTCGAGCGACAGTTTTACACCACCAACAGATGCCTTGTGCGAAATCAAATGGCTAATCATTTTAACCGCGACCGGAAACCCGATTTCGCGCGCAACCTTAGCGGCCTGTTGCCGATTTGCTACACGAAACTCAGGTGTCCTGAGACCATACTGAATCAGGGCCATTTTAGATTCGGCTTCATTCAGCAGTCTTGTCTGGATCTCAGTATCCGCGGACTGGCGACTGGTTATCAAATCACCCGGACGGCCGCTAGCCGATTTGATTCGATGAATCCTGCCAACCCGTGCGGCAACCGACAGTGCTTCCATAGCATCGCTAAACCCTAGCAAGGGTGCTATTCCCAAATTTAACAGGTGTCGTCTCAGACCAGGATCGAGGCCTTCGGGTAATATACCTGCCACCGCACAGGGAATATCGAGTGTTTTGCCTACGCTTGCCATGGCTTCCATGCCGGGATACCAGTCCCTGTCCATTGCGCTTTCCTCCGGGCGAGGCACATCGAGAAACATGGTCGCCATATCGGCAACATCGCTGGCGAAGGTGGTCAGGCAGTTGGCGATTTCTTTGCCGTGTTCGAGTGACATGCCGGTTTTCGAAGTCCAGGGCAGATTTAAATCGAGCGGATTGGTAATGGGTATAGTCTCTGGCATTTGCGCGCGTAAGGTTCTGGTATTCTGCTCGGTAGGCTGAGCCAAATGAAGCCCGAGACGCGGCGCTTGCGCAACCAACAGACTATTAAGTCCCCCCGAGAAGGTGATGACGCTAAGCCGATTACCGCGTGGGATTCCGCCGACAGTTAGAAATTTCAATGTTTCTACCAGTGCCTTGGGCGAAGAAACCTCGACTATCCCATAGCGCTCGGCAAACGCCAGCCACAGGTCACGCTCCACCACCATCGCGCTGGTATGGCTCATGGCAACCGTTTCAGCCTCGGCGGTATCGCCGCCCTTCATCGCAATAACCGGGATACCCTTTTCAAGTGCGTGCCAGCAGGCCGAGCCGAGCGCTTTACCATCGTCTATACCCTCAAGATAGAGGCCAATGGCGCGCACCCTGTCGTCGGCCAGAATCGCTTCAATACAGTCGGCCATATCGGTGACCGCCTGGTTGCCGGTGCTGATGGCGTAACCCAACGGAAAGCTCTGTTCGACATTGGTGATACCAAATAAAAATGCACCGCTTTGCGATACGATCGCGGCACCCTGTTCTCCCGGGGTTTCTATGTGACTGCCGCTACCCCAGACTGCGGCGCCGTCGAACAGGTTTAATAAACCCATGCAATTGGGGCCGAGAATGGCCATGTCTCCAGCAGCCTGTTGCAGATCGCATTGGAGTTTTGCACCGCTGGAGCCAAGTTCGGCAAATCCAGCGGCCATACAAACCGCACCGCCTGCGCCGATAGCAGCAAGAGACTTAACTGCTTCGATTGATCGCTCGGGTGATAACGCGAGCAACGCGGCATCGGGAGCCTCGGGCAGATCCTCGATTCTGGCGAAGCAACCAAGTCCGCCAATTTCCTGCCGATTTGGATTAACTACCCAGAGCTCACCAGCAAACCCGGCCCGTTGACTGGTGGCGAGCGCTCCCATGGCCTGGCTGCCGCCGATATACGCAATTTGGCGTGGACGCAGCAGTCGGTTGAGGTTTTTCTGATGTTTGTCGGCAGAGGCTTTAACCATATTAATAAACGCTCCACCCGAAGTTTCTGAATCCTATGAATAAAACCATGCTCCAGGCCCACCTGCAAGCGAATTGAAATACACCTGTAAACTAGCCGCATGACTAGGTTGTTTTTTTGCTGCCGCTGTCCGGCAGCAGTTGGCTTCAACAGGCAGCTATGGACGGAAATATCTAAAACAATCTGGCTTAATAATTTCCCAGCCCTCATCGAGAATATCGATAATTGACTGGTCTAGTGGTGCCTGGGTACAGGCGCGCATATTTTCAGTCAAATGCTCGATTTTACTGACGCCAAGAATAATTCCATCACCCTTTTCGGCTTCGAGTTTGGAGTGATTTACCAGCCAGCCCATGGCTGCTTCTACCGGTTTCAATTGCAGTTCGAGGCAGGCTGAATGCAATTTTTGTAGCACGTTGAAATAGTCCTTTTTCCAGTAGCGGGGCTGGTAATTGTGTTTCGACACAAATCGACCCGTATCGGGGAGGGCGTCGACGGATTGATGTTTCCCGGTTAATAATCCACCGGCCAGGGGATTATAGGCATAGAAACTAATACCATAATTTCTTAAACAGGGGAATAACTCGCGTTCGACATCTCTGGTCAGAGAATTGTACATGCCCTGATAAACGGTCGGCTGCATCCAGCCATTGTTGCGACAGATTTCAGTTACTTCGGCCACTTGCCATGAGGCGTAATTACTCAGGCCAAAAGTCTTAAATTTGCCCTGCTGGTACATCTCGAAGCAGCGCTCAAGGGTTTGCTCGACAGGCGTATCCAGGTCGGGCGAATGCAGGTAAAGCAGGTCAACATGATCGGTTCCCAGACGACGCAGAATCTCCGTCATCTGCTTTTCGACTTGATCGGGTTGCAGCCCCTGGTCATTCCAGGGGTTCACCTTGGATGCGATGGTAAATTTATTACGCTTCTGCGGGGGTAATATTGCCCCCAGCAGTTCCTCGGTTCGTCCCTCGCAATACTGGTATGCAGTATCGAGTTCAGTATTGCCAGATTCGGTAAACAGATTCAACATTGTCTGCGCTGTAGCCTGATCTACCTGATCGCTAAATGTCATGGTGCCGAGTATTAATTTCATTTTTTTGTGCCCTGGGTTAATCAACTAGAGTTCAATTTGCTGCGTATCCGCCATCGACCAGGTACGCACCACCGCTACAGTAAGCGGCTGCGTCAGATGCCAGGAATACCGCAAGTCCTGCAATATCATCAGGGCTGCCGGCGCGACCGAGCGGAATGTGCTTTAGAAATCGGTCTAAAATTTCATCATTGTTCCACAAGGCTTCGCTAAATTTAGTTTTAATTAATCCCGGGCAAATGGCGTTGACGCGAATATTATCGCTACCCCAGTCCTGCGCCATGGCCTGTGTCAGGTTAATAATGGCTGCCTTGCTGACACTGTAAATGCCAATGCCTGCTTCCGGTCTAAGACCACCGATCGAGCTGATATGGATAATCGATCCGCCACCGCGTTGCTTGAGAATTGGGTAGGCTTTTTTGCATAGTTCAAACGGGCCTTTGAGGTTGACGTCGATAATCTTGTCGAAGGCGCGTTCATCGGTATCCTGGATCGGCCCGAAAACCGGGTTTACCGCTGCGTTATTGATAATGATATCGAGGCCACCGTAGGCTTCGACTGTTTTATCGACCAGATTGTGGATGTCCTCGATATTACCCATGTTCGCCGCGATAGAGGTCGCTTCCAGTCCATCCGAGGTCAATGATTTGGCAATCGCATCGACAGCATCCTGCTTACGACTGCTAACCACGACTCTGGCACCAAATTCGGCCAACCCGCGCGCCATCGCCTCGCCAATGCCTTTGCTGGCACCGGTGACCAGAGCGACCTTACCGTCTAACTGAAACAACGGCTGGATACGTTTATCTGTTGCCATAAGTTTGCTCTTGAAAATAACAGGTTGAAACCCCTGAATCTTCCGCCTATGCGGCAGATGAGCTTTATGAGTCTCGCTGGCAGGGGTAGTAAATTGAATCGATTGTAACAGTGGGTGAAAGGGGCGAAAAGACCTGAACCCGGGAAAACTCGTACATCGTGTTCAAAAACCAGCCTAGCCTAAATAACAATATATTGACCTATATCAATAAAATAGAACTTCCCCCCAGAATTCCCTAATACAAGGGGAAAGATGGCAATCTGCCGACTATCCCCTGTGTGAGCCTAATTTCATAATATGGTGCTCTACAAATTATCGTGGTAACTTATTGGAATAATGGGAATTAAAAAAATAAGGGATTGATCTTAATGAAAACTATTCAAAAATTGGCCAAAAAAGAAAGATGGCAACTTGCCTTACACTTAGGCTGTTAGCTGGCAATGAAGCGTCACCTCGCACACGCAATCGAAAGGAGCAACCGATGATAATCACACATACACGAAGCCTCATAATCGCCGTACTTGTCTTTGCCACCATAGCCTCCGCGCAGGTCAACGAAGAGACGTTGAAGTCGATTCAGACCCGCTTCGGCACGTTAGAGTTCAAAGGGGGATACGCCACCGAAAAGACAACTCTCAAATTGCATGAGAAACTGGATGAATCGTTCGCCTTGACCGCGATGTACTGGGCTATGCCGCTGATGGAATCAGCCGCGTTTATCGAAACCGCCCAGCAGGATCATGGGATAGAGAACAATACGGCGTGGCTCTTCGATCAGAAGATAGGTCCCGGCCAGGAGGTAATGACGCCGAATCAGAGCGTCATCTATCTGATGGCGGTCATCGACCTGACCGACGGGCCGGTCGTTGTGAAAGTGCCGGCGAATGTGCTGTCTACGATCTTCGACCTGTGGGAGCGAGGGACCGTGGATCCAGGCTTCTTGGGGCCCGACAAAGGCAAGGGCGGTAATTATCTGATCCTGCCGCCGGGGTATGACAAGACCGTTCCTGATGGGTACTTCGTGGTCCGAGCCAACGGGCTTCTGAATGTCTTAATAACCAGACGCTATCTGACGCCAACACACTCCGCCGAACAGGCCACCGATTACCATATCAAGCACTCCAATATATATCCATTGGCTCAGTCCAAGCGGCCCCCCAAGCTCAAGTACAAGAAGCTCGGGAAGAAGCCGTTCCGGACCACAGGACATCGGCTTGAAGGTTTGGAGTATTGGAAACAGATGCACAAGTTCATCAATCTCGAAGTCGTCGATCCGCGGGATCGGGCGATGATGGGCATCTTGGCGAAACTGGGCATCCAGAAGGGCAGACCATTCTCTCCTGACAAACAGCTGGCGAAATTCCTGGAAGAGATCGAGCCGGTGGGCGCGGCCATGCTCGCCAGTGAGACTTGGAATTTCCGTCCCGAAGTGATCGGGATGGACTTTTTGTACGACAAAGGACACCATCACTGGTTTAATCTCTTCTTCTTCGACGGCGTCCAGGAGAAGGAACATTTCACCCCCGTGTATGAGCGTACCTTCTTTCATTGGCAGGCCTACGGTCAACAGAAATTCTGGAAGCCGAGCATCGTTGTCCCGGGGAAGAGCACCTTTGCGGTCGTCTCCACGCAGGACAAGAAAGGCGACCGCCTTTACGGCTCCAACACCTATCGATTGCATGTGGAACCGAATGTGCCTGCAAAGAACTTTTGGGCGATCACGGCTTATGATATCGATACCCGCGGTGTTTTAGAGAATAAGACGGGGAAGTCCGAATTCTCAAGCGCAAAAGGGGACTTTGAATCCAATAGCGACGGTAGTGTCGATATCTATCTATCCCCGGAAAAGCCCGAGAGCGTGGCCACCTCTAATTGGATCGAGACAGTTCCTGGAAAAGGCTTCTTCTGTTATTACAGGTTCTACGGCGTGCAAGAGCCTTTACTAGAGCGGACCTGGCGGCCAAATGATTTTGAGAAAATTAAATAAATTGAAAGGGGATGAACAATGAAATCAATCAAATATATTGTTGCCTGCTTTATGGCCCTTGCTTTACTTAGCGGCATCAGCTCTGCACAAGATTTCGAGCCGGAATACGTCGGTGGCTATCCCACCGCAGAAACCGCGCAGGCGATGTTCGACGAGTACGACTACCAGGCGGCGACGCAGTTTTACATCTGGGGTTATGCCTACCTCAATAGTCTGGGTTGGGAGAAAGGCTGCGCCAGGATGGGAGGCGACGAGCGGTCGATTTACCACTGGGACAAACGGGTTCAGTCGCAACACGTCGTCATGACTGCCAACGCCGAGGTCATCTACAACTGGTCTCGGTACATTGACCTGTCGAAGGGGCCGGTCGTGTTCGAAGTCCCCCCCCGCAGTCGCGGTCATTTTTACGACATGGGCATGCGCGCCTACGTTGACATCGGGGATGTCGGTCCCGACCAAGGCCAGGGCGGTAAGTACCTGGCGGTGTCTGCCGAGTACAAGGGGGAGATTCCAGAGGGCTATTTCGTGGTGCGCTCGGAGTATTCGGACCGACTCCTCCTCGGTTTCCGCACATTCCCGAAGACCGAAGGCAGTGACGAAGCCGCAGTCGAACTCGGCACGCAGGTCAAGTGGTACTACCTCTCCGAGGCCGATAACCCGCCGGAGAACGGCCACGTGATGATCGGCGACCGGCCTTTCTCCCAGGAATGGCCAAGGGATGAGGAAGCCTTTGCCTGGCTCGCCGAGGTGTTCAACATGGACAAGGTCCCTGCATCGGGGCTGGCGCACATGGGTAACATGCGCAGGCTCGGTATCGAAAAGGGCAAACCCTTCGCCCCGGACGCGCGCGCGAAGAAGATTCTGAAACGGGCGGCGAAGACCGCGGAGGCGATGGTCCTGTCAATGGCATTTCGAAACCGGCAGGACGGCCAGATTTACGACAACCGCCAGTATGAGAGATATGCCCTCAACCGCAGTCCGATTTTCTTCCAGGAGCATTACGAAGAAGTTGAGGAACGCGCCGGCGGATGGCACCAGCTGGTGGGGAATTTCGCCACCTACACGCCTGCAAAACCCGGCTCGGGTCAGTTTTCGATGACTAGCTACCGAGACAAGGACGGTAACGACCTGATCGGTTCGCATACGTATCGACTTCATGTGCCGGCCGAGGTGCCTGTAAAACAGTTCTGGCAGATTCCCGTCTACGAAGTAGCAACTCGATCCATGATCCACACCGACCAGAAGAAGAGTGCGCTATCCAGCACGCAGGACTTAAAGAAGAACGCCGACGGTTCGGTCGATCTCTATTTCAGCCCGGAACTGCCGGAAGGTGTGAGCGAGAAGAATTGGATCAAGACCAAACCAGACGAAGGTTGGTTCGTGCTTTCCCGTCTCTACGCGCCGCTTGAACCGATCTTGAACAAGACCTGGAGATGGAATGACATCGAGCGGATAAAGTAATCAGCTAACCATGCCATGCACAGGATGCCAAAACCACCGCTTCGCTTGGGTTTTAGCACCTGTGATGGCGACGTTATGCGGCTTGACTGTGTTGCGCAATGCGCTACACTTATTAAATGATACAGTCCTTTAAGCACAAAGGCCTCGAAAAGTTCTACGAGAAAGGAAGCACTAAAGGTATACAGCCCAATCATGCACGAAAACTACGTATGCAGTTGGCCGCACTGGACACCGCCCAGTCGATTGAAGATATGGATATTCCAGGCTATCGATTACATCAATTAAAGGGTGAAAGAAAAGGTTATTGGTCTATTACAGTAAACGCCAATTGGCGTCTTACCTTTGAGTTTGTGGATGGGAACGTACATATATTAAATTACGAGGATTATCACTAATGGCTATGCATAACCCCCCGCATCCCGGCGAGTTTATTTATGACTCCTATATGGAGCCATTCAGTTTGAGTTGTCGCTATCTTGCAACACAGCTAAACGTCGCAGCTTCTACCTTAAATAGAGTATTAAAAAAACAAAGTGGCATTAGCCCAGAAATGGCACTCCGGCTTTCTAAAGCATTGGGCCGCAGTCCAGAAAGCTGGCTTGCTATGCAAAATGCATACGATCTATGGGTAGCAAGGAAACAAGTTAAGCTTGGCAATGTTCACAAGGTTCCGCTAACTGCAGCATAACAAAGGTTTCAAATGACTCGGCACACAAGTGCGCTTCACATTTTAAACCGGCGTTAGGGCAATTTAAAATTGATCGTAATGTCCGCCAATAGCAAAAATATAAATGTTGTCTTTATCGTACTTATAAATGACACGATCTTTCTGGCTAATGCGGCGAGACCACATACCAGAGAGGTTATGTTTTAATGGTTCAGGTTTTCCAGTACCAGAGCCTGGGTCATCACGAAGCATTTCTTTCAATAAACGGCAAAGCACCTTGTGTAGCTTCTTGTCTTTTAGCCTAAGTTCTTCATATGCTGCCCAGGTATTACCTTCAAATACCAGTGATCTCATCTAGCTCTCCAGCAGTAGGTTTGTATCCCTTATTTTTTGCATTGGTAGCGGCTGAGGCTGCAATTTGTTTCATTAAGTCATTATTTTGCAATACATATAATGTTTCTTGCTCACGATCCCAATCATCTGCACTTAAAACGACAAAATCATCACCACTTCTGCGTGTAACTTTAAGTGGCAAATGCTCTGTAACCACTTTTTCCACAAAAGTTTTCAGGTTGTCTCTAAACTTATTTACACTAACACTATCCATTTCATTTACTCGTATTATGTACCGTAATTCCGTACATAATAGTAGTAAAAGCCTAACAAGTAAATTAACAACGACCACAAAAAGCGTGGCGCGTTATTTCAAACGTTATGTTTCTTAAGGATAATCCCGGGGCCAGGTCTAACATTCCAACATTGTTCATTTACAATTCTCAATGAAATCAGAAACCTGTTTTCGAACCGCGGGGTTCAGGCTTTCTATCATTTCTAGCCTCTGACGCAAGACTTTTACATCGACCAGGTTTCGTTCAATCAAGGCCCGACAAAACTCTTTATCCTTGGGCCTGGCGGCGACCGCCTTTGAAATCCAGAGATCGTGCGGTTCCAGGCAATGTGCCGTCACGCCACTGGTGCCTGGTGTCAGATACGGGATCAGGCGTTCTCTCCAACCATCAGGTAAGATCGCCGTTTGAGGCGTTACGCCCTGTGCGTAATAACCAAAGGTTTCCTGAAATATAGAAAGCTCACCGATTGAACCGTCGATCAGGTCTGCTTTGCTTCCATCCGCATCATTAAGACTGGAAACATCTACCTCAATAGAGCGCTCGGCTTCATCAAGTTGATAGTCGATGGAAGCGTGAATCGCCTGGCTACCGATAACCAATACCTCGCTGTCATCCAGGATCGCACCAGCCGCTCGGATTGTGTGTTCGAACTGTGTCTTGTTCAAAGTTGATACTCCTTCCGAAACTGCCGTAGAATTCGGGACCGTTGTTTTGGGCTGAGTACGCCGGAAAATGGTGAAACTTGCCGCATTTCACGCGCCTGTGGAAATGGATCGAGTAATTTTAAAACTAGAGCTTCAACTGGTAATGTCAGCCAGTCTTTCCATTGATTGAATAACGTTTTGGCACCGGGATGCAATTGCGCCAGTCTTTCCAGGTTTCGTATTGCCCGATTCATGACAGTGACAGGGTCTTTCCTGAGAATTTCCACTATAGCGCGATGAAATGCGAGGCTTCGCTTATCTTCTCTCGTCATCTGCGGCAGGTATGTTACCAGCAATTCTAAATTTTGGGATCGAGCGAGATTTTCGATAGTGCGCAGTGTTGGCGATTTAGCACCTGTCTCATAGGCAGCTATGGTCGACTGAGATGTTCCTCCCATTTCGGCAAGCTGCCGTTGAGTGATACCAGTCTGGCGCCGTAGATTCTGTACGATATTCATTCATAAGATTATATCCGATCGGATATATTGTTCAAGTGTATGAATCTTTCCAAAAAAAAGGGCAGACATATGTCCGCCCTAAATGGAGGTGGAACCTGGGAGGCGTTTTTATCCGAACTGGTTCATG
>CBDUSZ010000111.1:0-10617 GCA_965370015.1 uncultured bacterium
ATTGCCGAGCGGCCTTCCGTGGTATTTACGATCAACACGATTTCGTCATTTTTAATCATGTCGACTATATGCGGTCGACCTTCTTTTACCTTGTTGACCTGCTTGCACTCGATACCGGCCGCCTGGATCACTTTTGCGGTCCCCCCGGTAGCCACGAGATTAAAGCCCCTGGCGTGGAGGCCTCTGGCAAGATCAACTATTCCTTTTTTATCGTTATCGCGAACGCTGAGAAATACTGTACCAGGCTCTGGAATCACGCCACCTGAGGCTATCATGGCCTTGGCAAAAGCCTCGGCAAAGGTTTTCCCTATTCCCATTACTTCACCGGTAGACTTCATTTCAGGCCCGAGAATTGGATCCACGCCATGGAATTTTGCAAACGGGAATACCGATTCTTTCACTGAAACAAAATTTGGCAAAACCTGCTTGGTGTATCCTTGATGCTCAAGTGTTTGACCGACCATGCAGCGTGCAGCGATTTTCGCCAGTGCTACGCCTGTGGCTTTAGATACAAACGGCACCGTGCGCGACGCGCGCGGATTTACTTCAAGAATATAGATATCCTCGCCTTTGATTGCAAACTGCGTATTCATTAACCCAACGACATTTAATGCTTTTGCCATCGTGTTGACCTGTACACACAATTCCTGCTGGATTTCTGCCGACAAGGTATAGGGTGGCAGCGAACAAGCGGAGTCTCCGGAATGCACGCCAGCCTGCTCTATATGCTCCATTAAACCTCCGATTAATACATTTTCGCCGTCGCATATTGCGTCAACATCGACCTCGATGGCTTCGTCCAGAAATCGATCCAGCAGTACTGGGGAGTCCCTGGTGACCTTGACCGCCTCTTTCATGTAACGCGCCAGGTCTTCCTGATCGTATACTATTTCCATCGCACGCCCGCCCAACACATAAGAAGGTCGGACAACTAACGGGAAACCGACCTGCTCGGCGAGGGCGGCTGAAGTTTCAACATCAAAAGCGATTCGATTGGGTGGCTGGCGCAATTCGAGTTTAATTAACATCTGCTGGAACCGCTCACGATCCTCCGCCAGATCGATGGAATCAGGTGTAGTACCGATGATCGGCACACCCGCAGACTCAAGCGCGCGTGCAAGATTCAATGGCGTCTGTCCACCAAATTGCACTATTACACCTTTGGGTTTTTCAAGGTGAATAATTTCGAGCACGTCTTCGAAGGTGAGTGGTTCAAAATAGAGCCGATCCGAAGTATCGTAATCGGTCGAAACGGTTTCAGGATTGCAGTTGATCATGATGGTTTCGTAGCCATCTTCACGCATAGCCATCGCCGCATGTACACAGCAGTAGTCGAATTCGATGCCCTGGCCAATACGATTGGGGCCACCTCCGAGGATAATGATTTTTTCCCGATCGCTCGGCTCGGCCTCGCACTCCTGTTCATAGCTTGAATACAAATAGGCGGTCGACGAGGAAAATTCCGCGGCACAGGTGTCGACCCGCTTATAGACCGGTCGCACACCCAATTTACGTCGAAGTTTACCTATATCGAGCTCGTTACTGTTTAGCAGCTGGGCCAGACGTCGATCAGAAAAACCCTTTCGTTTCAGGAAACGAAATTTATCGGCACCCAACGTTTCTGCATTTTTGCCAGACAATTCCATTTCGGTAATAACCAAATCTTCAATCTGCGCCAGAAACCAGGAATCGATTGCGGTGTATTGAAAAATCTTTTCAAGGCTGTAGCCGGACCGAAAAGCGTCGGCCACATACCAGATTCGTTTGGCACCCGGTAAGCGCAGTTCTTTGCGATATAGATCTTCGAGCTCGTCTTCGCTTAAGGTCTGGTCAACTATTTCGTCCAGCCCGTCGACGCCTGTCTCAAGTCCGCGCAGTGCCTTCTGGAAGGACTCCTGAAAACTGCGACCAATCGCCATCACCTCGCCAACCGATTTCATTTGCGTCGACAGTCGATCATCGGCCTGCGGAAATTTTTCGAAGGTGAAACGCGGTATCTTGGTGACCACATAATCGATAGTCGGCTCAAACGAGGCCGGAGTTGACCCACTGGTAATATCGTTTCGCAATTCATCGAGTGTGTATCCCACTGCTAACTTCGCCGCTATCTTGGCGATCGGAAATCCGGTTGCTTTAGATGCTAGCGCCGATGAGCGCGAAACCCTTGGGTTCATCTCGATGATTATCATTTCCCCGTCAACCGGGTTAATCGCGAATTGAACATTCGAGCCACCGGTTTCGACGCCGATTTTACGCAACACCGCGAGCGATGCGTTACGCATAATCTGGTATTCCTTGTCGGTCAGCGTCTGGGCCGGTGCTACGGTAATCGAATCACCGGTATGCACACCCATTGGATCGAGGTTTTCGATCGAACAAATAATGATGCAGTTATCTTTTTTGTCGCGCACCACCTCCATTTCGTATTCTTTCCAGCCCAGCACCGAGGTTTCGATTAGCACTTCGGTGGTCGGCGATAAATCCAGTCCGCGTTTTATGATGTCTTCGAATTCTTCTTTGTTATAGGCAATCCCGCCACCGCTACCACCCATCGTGAAAGAGGGTCGAATGATAACCGGAAAGCCAATTTGCGACTGACCCTGCCAGGCTTCCTCAAGGCTGTGCGCAATGAATGCTCGTGGCGTATGCAGGCCGATTTCCGCCATCGCTTTGCGAAACTGTTCGCGATCTTCTGCCATATCGATGGCCTCGCGACTGGCACCGATCATCTCTACATTGTATTTTTTCAATACACCTTCGCGATCGAGATCAAGCGCGCAGTTGAGGGCAGTCTGTCCACCCATGGTCGGCAGCAATACATCCGGGCGCTCCTTTGCGATTATCTTTTCCACTACTTTCCAGTGTATCGGCTCGATATAAGTCGAATCCGCGGTGTCTGGATCAGTCATAATTGTGGCAGGATTCGAATTGATCAAAATGACCCGAAAGCCTTCTTCTTTGAGGGCCTTGCAAGCCTGGGTACCCGAGTAATCAAACTCGCAGGCCTGACCGATTACGATAGGGCCGGCGCCTATGATCAATACTGATTTAATATCACTTCTGCGCGGCATCAGGCTTTCCGGGCACGCACGGCCTGATTCGCCTGTGCCTCTATTAATTCAAAAAAATGATCAAACAATGGTGCAACATCGTGTGGCCCAGGACTCGCCTCCGGATGCCCCTGAAAACTGAACGCTGGCTTGTTAACATGGTGAACTGCCTGCAGGCTACCATCGAACAGAGATCTGTGCGTCGCACGTAAACTTTTTGGCAAGCTCTTCTCATCAACGGCAAACCCATGATTCTGGCTGGTAATCATCACTGCGCCACTATCGAGATCCTGCACCGGATGATTGGCCCCGTGGTGGCCAAATTTCATTTTCATAGATTTTGCTCCGCAGGCCAGGCTAAGTAATTGATGTCCGAGGCAGATACCAAATACTGGCATTTGCGTGTCTAAAATTTTAGCAATCGCCTCGATTGCATAATCGCAGGGTTCCGGATCACCAGGCCCATTCGACAGGAATACACCGTCGGGCCGCATTGCCAACACGGTTTCCGCTGGCGTCTGTGCCGGCACCACTGTGACTCTGGCGCCGCGATCAACCAGCATGCAGAGGATATTTTTCTTGATGCCATAATCGTAGGCAACTACATGGTAACGGCTATCATTTTTTGGCTGGTACCCGGCTTGCAACGACCAGGTTGAGTAGGACCACTCATAAGAATCGGTTGTAGACACCACTTTAGCCAGATCCATGCCTTCGAGACCGGCAAATGAACGCGCGGCATCAACAGCCTGTCCGACTGAAGGCTTATCTGCGGCCACGATTGCGCCATTTTGTGCCCCCTTGTCACGCAATAAACGCGTCAGCTTGCGGGTATCTATATCAGCGATTGCGATCACGTTTCGGCGCACCAGGTAGTCATCGAGACTGCCTTCACTACGCCAGTTACTCGCTCGTAAAGGCAAATCCCTGATAATCAAACCACTGGCATATATATCTGTAGCCTCTTCGTCTTCACGATTAACGCCAGTATTACCGATATGGGGATAGGTTAGAGTGATGATTTGTCGGCAATATGAAGGATCGGTGAGGATTTCCTGATACCCGGTCATTGCGGTATTAAAAACCACCTCGCCAGAGGTAGTGCCGTCTATTCCGACTGACCTGCCTTCAAATATGGTTCCGTCTTGCAGGGCCAATATTGCTGATTTTGGCACAAACCCTCCAGGTTCAAAAAAATGCACGCGCACAAAAACAGGAGGAACCGCTGGTTCTTCCTGGTTAAAAATTTTAAGACATTAACACCGTGGAAACGGCATCTTCTTGAGAAAGTATTGTATGACTATTGGTGAGTTGAGTCTACGCTTGAGTATTATTTAAGGTTGAAATTTTAAGGTAAATTTTTCTCGCGAATTTAACCCTCAATCATTCCGACAGGTACCTGGCAATTACAGGCGCTGTTCTTTTCAATCCGTATTTCTTTATCCTTTCCCGTAATGTGCTGGGCGCCACACCCAATCTAGCCGCTGCGCCACTATTACCTTCGATTTTCCATCCACAGACTTCAAGTGCATTTTGCATCATTTCCCGTTCCACTTCCCTGATGGTTTTTTCTCCCAGTCGAAAACGTTGGGGGGCCACATTTAAATTGAATGCTTCTTCTAGTTGTAACGAAGGCCCCTCTGAAAGAATAATCGCGCGTTCTATAATATTTTCCAGCTCTCGCACATTACCCGGCCAGTCGTAAGCCTGTAATTGAGTAAGAATCGAAGCGTCAATCGAATTAAATCGTTTGCCAATTTTCGCCCCGTATTTTTGTAGAAAATGACGTGCTAGCAGGGCAATATCATTTTTACGATTTCTCAGTGGTGGACTTTGAACAGGAAATACGTTGAGTCGATAAAAAAGATCTTCACGAAATTCACCGGCAGCAATACTATCGGCCAAATTTCGATTGGTAGCAGCAATCACGCGCACATTTACACGTATGGTCAAATTACCACCCACCCGCTCGAGTTCACCTTCCTGCAATACACGCAATAGCTTGGCCTGTAACTCCAGGGGCAAATCGCCAATTTCATCGAGGAAAATAGTGCCACCATCGGCCAACTCGAATCGGCCTATTTTTCGAGCCATTGCTCCGGTAAAAGAACCTTTTTCGTGTCCGAACAACTCGCTTTCGATCAGTCCGGACGGTAGTGCGGCGCAGTTGACCTTAACCAATGGACGATCTTGACGCTGGCTGCCTGCGTGTATAGCTCTTGCCAGTAATTCTTTACCGGTACCCGTCTCACCCAGGATCAATACGGTAGAGTCGGTTTTTGCAACCTGCCCAATTTTTTGTAGCAGTTTCTCCTGAACATCGCTATTACCAATGATTGCATCAGTTCCATGCACCTGCTTTATTTCATCCTGCAAATAGTGATTTTCCTGTTGCAGACGATTTTTTAGCAACCTCACTTCATCCAACGCAGTTTGCAGTGCCTGCTCCACAATTTTCTTACCGGTGATTTCTAGCGCGTAGAGGTTAATGTAATCACTGCCCACAGCCGGCGCAAAAACCACGGTAAATACCCTATGCCCACAGTTAAAGTCATGTTGTTGTGGACTTCCAGATTTGCTTGCCTGATTGAATTTGGACATGGCTGCCCCGTTAATTTTGTCGCCCAGCTTTTGATTCCAGCTCTTTAATAATGGTTGGCTTGCAAAATTGGCATATAGCAATCTACCCTCCTTAGACAGGCGCATCACGGGATTCGGATTTTCATCAGGGAAATTGCTTACCCCCTCCGACTCAGTGATCGTGATATTCAATCTTATTTACCCTTGAGTTTTATGAAACACTCAAAAAAAGTGTTATCGCTATAGACTCTAGTGAATCACCACAGTTCCATAAAAAATCAACCATTTGCGCGACCAGTCGCGACGTTTCGCCAGCTTGTTGCTTTCCCGCCCCACGATAACCGTGGGGAAACCACGGAAACCGTGATCAAAACATAGCCTTAGCCTGATTAAATTTTCATATAACTATGGTAAGCCATTGTTTTTTAGCTAACTTAATATCTTAATTTTAAACTGGCACGAGGATTGCCATAGCTTAAATGTCATTTCTGAAATTGTCGCCTGGTAACAACAAATTTTTTTTTCCAACAAGTACAGGTCACAAACGACAAAATAACTTTAACAAGCAACGGGGATTAACCAAATGACTGAAGTATTCAAGCAAACTCCAATAGCGACGGCGATGAAGCGCATTTCATTATGCGCGGCAACCACCGCGCTTTTGACCTCGGCGAGCATGGCCCAGGCAGTAGAAATAAAAATAGGCGGCTATATTAAGGCAGACGCCATCTATGATTTAGATGAGGACCTGGGACCCTCGCTAGATGCCTCTTCAGTTACTACCGGAGCAGGCGCCAGTTCCGATCCATCTTTTCAAATGCATGCACAGCAATCCCGGTTTAACGTCACAGCAACCGAAGGTGATATAACAGTGTTTGTCGAAGGTGACTTTTTCGGCGGCGGTGGTAACGAAGTAGTCTCTAACTCGAATCATTTCAGAATACGTCATGCTTATGGCCAGGCAGGTAACTTCCTCGCTGGCCAGACCTGGTCGACTTTCATGGATAAAAACTGGGTGCTTTACCCGTCCACGGTCGATTTCGGCGGTCCCGCTGGTGCAACTTTTGTACGTCAGGCTCAATTCCGCTGGTCAATAAGCGATGGCCTGGATTTTTCGATAGAAAACCCAGAAAACCTGATACAAGGTGAAACCCATCGCGATACCACTCCCGACGTCATCTTACGTTACGCGAAATCAGGCGATATTTCCTGGCAGGTCGCTGGTTTGTTCCAGCAATTCGAGATTGACGGCGGCGTCAATGACGGTGAATCTGAAAGCAACTTCGGCGCCACGGCGGGTATCAACATTGCGATCGGATCAGGTAATTCGATTTCTGCAAAGGCAAATGTGAATTCGAACCGCTATACCTATTATGGCTGGGCGAATCCAGCTGCTGTAGTCAGTGGCGGCAGCATCGAACCAATCGATCATACCGCTATCGTATTGGCTTATAACATTGGCTGGGGTGGTGGTTCGAACGCCCAGACCACTATTGCTTACGGTAACGTCTCGTTTGACGATGATTTTCTTGCAGGCACCGATATCGACAATATCAGCACGGTGCACGTCAACTATCGTTGGGATCCCTGGGACAACGTCACCTTCGGCGCCGAGGTAAGCTTCGCCGATAAGGAACTGGTAAACGGTGATGACGGTGATGCCACCCGACTGCAATTTGCCACCCAGTTTAATTTTTAAAATAATTATTTAAATATTCCTGCATTTTATGTTTACCCTATTAGCCGCCTCAGATGGGGCGGCTTTTTTTGTTAAACTAAAACCAGCGGGTATTTGAGTACGGGTGAATCAATCAATGAGGAAATCGCGGGCAAAATCTGCAAGGCAATTAAAGCTGAATAGTAAAGATGCCCTTCAACAATCGCTACAACAGGCGATTAAACTGCAACAAAAAGGGAGTCTGCTAGCGGCGGAACGAAAATATCGCGATATTCTCAAACAGGTACCCACCCACATCGAAACTTTGCAGTATCTGGCGATTTTGTTACAACAGGCTGGAAAAACCGCTTCAGCGCTTAATTTCATGCAAAAAGCACTGGATTTCGAGCCCGAAAACCCGCATCTACTGAAAAACGTCGCCGAAATATATAGGACTCAGGGAGTTCTCGGTAAAGCAGAGTTTTATGCCAAAAAGGCTCTTTCATTTCAGTCCAACAACGTGGACGCCCTGGTTATCCTGGGTACGGTCTACTACCAACAGCAGCATACGCAAAAAGCAATTGAGCAATTTACCAACGCACTAAATATTAATCCTTCAGATGTTTTTGCTCGCAACGATTTGGCCAATGTACTTGGTTCGATAGGCCAATATCAGAATGCTGCAGAACATTATAAACGCGCGCTTTCGCAATATCCAGATTTCGATGACTGCCGTATCAATCTGGCTGATACCTTGCTAAAACTGGAATACTATGATGAGGCTATTGATCATTATCAACAAGCGATCAAACGCCATCCAAAAAACGCAATAATACACAATCGCCTGGGAAGCGTTTTCGAAAAACAGGGTAAAATCGATGAAGCTACCCAGTATTACCAGGCAGCACTTGAGCATAACCCGAATCTACTTGAGGCCCGTCTAAATATGGGCCAAATTGTATTGGCTTCGGATCCGAATGCAGCGGAAATCTGGTTCTCATCAGCGTTAACTATCGACCCCAATTATGCTGAGGGACATTACTGGCTCGGTATACACGCCCAGACCATAGGCAATTTTCAACAGGCTACAGTCTGCTTTAAGCAAGCTATACAGCTGAATCCAGAGTTTTATAACGCCTGGTATCGGCTATCGATGAACCGTAATTTCGAACCCTCGGGTCAGCAGATTGAAATTCTTGAACAGCAGTTTAATGAGACCATTAAAGACAGTCCTGACGATAATATTTTGATAACACTTGGTTTCACGCTGGGTCGATTTCAAGAGCAACGTGGCGATTATGTTTCGGCCTTCGAATATTTTAATTACGCTAACCGGCTTAAATCTCGACTTCATCGATTCGACAAAACGCAGCATGACGCGCAGATTGACGACATCATTAATACCTTCAATGTCGAATTCTATAAACAACGAAATAGCTGGGGCAGCCCATCTAAACTGCCTGTATTTATTGTTGGCATGCCCAGATCGGGCACTACACTGGTAGAACAAATTTTATCTGCTCATCCGTCAATTCACGGTGCGGGAGAATTACAGTTCATGCTAGATTTGGTTAAGTCGTTAAAAAAATCCGTTCCGGTGCCCTCCAAAAGTCATGCCGGTCGCTTCAAACTCCTCGAACAACAACAGATTTCCGACCTGGCCCAGCAATATGTGAGCGATTTACAGGCACTAGCACCCGAGGCAATACGAATTCTGGACAAGCTCCCGGGGAATTATTTACGTCTTGGTATTATTTTCCTGTTATTCCCCGAGGCCAGGATTATTCACTGCAAGCGTGATCCAATGGATACTTGCTGGTCTTGCTATGCGCAAAACTTCGAGCGGGGTTTGAACTTTACTAACGACCTCGAAAATATCGGCCACGCCTATCGTGGCTATTTGAATCTGATGGCGCACTGGCAAGAAATGTTTGCGGATCAAATTCTCGAAATTCAGTATGAAGACCTGCTTGAAGATCCTGATATTCACAGTCATCGACTATTGCAACATTGCGGACTGAACTGGCATCCCGATGTATTAAACTTCACCAATCAACAGCGACCCGTCTCTACAGCAAGTTTATGGCAAGTTCGACAACCACTATACAAGACTTCGATCGGCCGTTGGAAAACCTACCAACAATTTTTAGGCCCTTTGCAGAAAATAATATCGCCGTAGAACAATCCATATATTTCTAGATAAATTTTGCTGGGTAGGCCGGTAACCGCGATAACGCATAACTTGTCGCCGTATATATATTTTACCTCTTCCTGTAAATTTTAATGCCCTCGTCGCCGCGAAATAGATGTTCGAGATTCCCTGCAACCCCATTAAATTTTAATCATTCCAGCAATCTATCGTAAAAAGGTAACAGATTGTTGTTTGGTTACTCCACGGTTACCGTGGGGAAGCCACGGTTACCGTGATAAATAATATTAATCCAGCTTGTTACAACTCGTCCAAATTTACAGTAAAAATTAAATTATTTATATATTTCAATAACTTAATAAATTTAATTTCAAACCTCATGAAACCTGGCTTCATTATTGCTGCTCAAAGGGCTAGGTCTTTAAGCGTGTTGTAGCAATCTAACAAAATTGTAAGACCTGTGGAAAAATTCAAACAAACTAATTAAGAGGCCAAAAAATGATAAAAGTAAAAAAACTGATACTCCCCTCAACCATAGCTGCTTTGATGACGGCAGCTTCCGTAGTCCCGATGCAAGCCTATGCCGCCAAAGTCGAATTTAGTTTTTCCGGCCAGATAAGCCGGGCTGTTAGCCAGGTAGACAATGGCATTGACACCGATACGCTGCACGTAGACAACAATAATAGCGGTACGCGTTTGCGCCTGAAGGGCCAAACTGACCTGGAAAACGGTATTACCGCGGGTGTTTATTGGGAGACGCAGTACCAGGACAATGACTCGAGTGCGGTTGACATCGGTGATCCTGATACGAGCAGTGCCTTTAAATCTCGTATCAGGGAAGTATGGTTTTCAGGTGACTGGGGTAAGTTGTATCTCGGGCAGGGTAATGGTGCAGCCAACGGTACTTCAGAAGTCGATTTTTCTGGTACTTCCATCGCCGATTATTCGGGTAACAATCTTGATGACGGCATCAGTTTTGTATCCAAATCGAGTGCGACCAAGGTCAAAAATGGTAAAGCTTTCGACAACTTCGATGGTTTAAGCCGAAATGACCGTCTCAGATATGACCTGCCGAAATTTGGGCCCATTGGTATTGCTGTGAGTTCAGGTCAGGAACGTTCGGAGTTTGCGCTACGTTATAGTTCCAAATTTGCGGCTGGTGGCAAGCTGGGAATAGCAGC
>CBDUSZ010000112.1:0-10567 GCA_965370015.1 uncultured bacterium
GGGTGATGATGCACGTGATCTTAGCGCTCATCTGGTGTCATATCTCAAGCGCTAAATGAAAACAGGCAGCGGTTACTTGAGCTTCGAGCGCAGTATAAATGCTTCCAGTTCCCTGTCGATTCCGAATACGTGTAGCTTTAACCATTTAGACAGGAACAGGAAAAGGGCTCCCTGTAGCGCACTGTCGATATTACCCTGAGTTTCTACCGTTGAGGCAAGTTCTTCGCGAAAGCGGTCGTGCGCCTCGATATGGACATCTGCCAGCGGATAGTCCAGTTCGCTCATGTAGGCTTCTTCCAGGCAAAAATGATGTTCGGCGTAGAGCTGCAATTTACTCAGGATCTGCTGATCAAAAGGGGCCTCTTTAATTTGCTCAATTAATTTGAATAAAATCTGGTGCTGTGTGTCCTGCCAGATTAACTCGCTGGTTTTAGCCATAGATAAAATCCCTCTTGTGGGTTGAAATTCACCCTGTTCCATCAGGGTGAATAGTTGTGTCAGCGGAGATGATAATACAACTCATCCCTGCGATTCTGTATAAGTATCATAAAAGCGGTTGAGGGCCTCGACCGTGCCGCAAATGTAGAGCTGATCCTGTTCGCTGAGCGTGAATGCCGATGGAATGTCCATGACGATTTCGCCGTCGTGCTCGACCGCGACTATGGTGCAGCCGGTGCGCTCGCGAATACTGGGGTCTAGTGGATGGTGACCCACCAGCTTACCGGCGCTACGCTTGACCAGCTTGATGTGGACCTGTTGCGAGACTATCTCACCGAGGATATGGTGGGTGAGGAGCTGTCCGGCGACCTGACTCACCGACAGTGCGAAGTCGGCACCCGCGTGTTGAATGCGCGCGACATTGTCTTCCATGGCCGCACAGGCGAGAATCGGCACATCGGGGGCGTAATTGCGCACCACAGAGGCGGCGAGTAGCGTCGCACTGTCGTTTTCACAGGCAAGAATAATGACCCGGGCAGTGGCTACCTCTGCACGCTCCAGTACGCTGGTATCGAGGACGTCTCCGACCACATTGACGTTGGGCTGCTCGGTCGGGGCGATGACGCATACCTGTTCTTCGGCGTCATTTAGCATTTCCACCAGTTTGCTGCCGACATCTCCGAAGCCTGCCACCACAATTCTGCCCTCGCGGGTGATCGGGTGTGCTATCTCGCTAAGACGCTTGATGCTATCGGGGCTGCCAGCGCCTACCAGAATCATTCCGGATTGCAGGGGCTGCTCAGACGTTGGCGGTGAATGCAGTGCCTTATCCACCCATTGGCCGACGATGTGGACTCCGGTGTTTGCGTGGATGCCTGATTCCTCGAGAGTTTTGTTGGCGAACGGGCTTTGGTCGTGGACGCGGATTTCGACTACCTCAAGCAGGTTTCCGAGCGGTTGAACCCCCGTTATCCTTGGCCCTATTTTAGCGCTGGCGCGTACCGCGATGGCGGCGGCGAGTACATGGTGCGGGGTGAACGCTGCAGTCGCACCGGCGAGTTGCATCGGTCCGCGACGATTCGGATTGTCGATCAGAGCAACGATGGGGCCGCCAAATCCAATTTCACGCGCACTCACCGCAAGCAGGGCGTTGTACTCATCATCGCCGTTGGCCACCAGTGCGCGTGCGTTTGCCAGTGGCCCTAGATCGAGATCTCCCTCGGCAATCGAAGCGTGTACGACGCGTTTACCGCGAGCCAGCAAGCGTCGCGCTACAGTCTCGTTTTCCTCGATCACCACCGTTGGCAAATCCCGGCTATCGAGCTCTGCCATCAATGAATTGACCTCCGGACCATATCCGTAAATGACTACCGTACCCTCTAGCGCGGGTAGTTTATGCAGGAGTTGCTCTTCATGATGCTCCTCTATGAGTGGCGATCCGTAGGTGTCGATCTGCACGATTCCGCTGGTTGCGTCCGCCTGTTGGATCGCTTTGCCCTGAAGCAATACGGCGCAGCCCTTCAACGCCAGTGGGGTAAACAGGTTCAGTAAGAAGGCGGTGAAGATTAGCGCAGTGAATGCGGGCTGGTCGATAGCGCCCTGGGCCAGTGCCAATGAAGCGAGGATGAAGGCTATTTCAGCACGCCCGCACATGCCCACTCCAACGGTTAGCGCTTCGTTGCGCGGTAGTCCCATGCGTAAAGCCATGCTCCCGGCACTCAATATCTGGCCGACGATTACCCCAATTGTCAGTAGTGCGATGAAGCCCATGGTGGACGCGCTGATATCGAAGGTGATGGAAAAACCAAGAGAGATGAAGAAAATCGGACCCAGGAATGAATACGCGATTCCGTATGCGCGGTCTTTGACGATTCGCACCAGGTTCGGGTGTGCGACCTTCTCCTCAAAAAACAGTCCGGCCAGATAGGCGCCGAGAATAATGTGCAGGCCAATGGCCTCAGCGAACAAACCAAAGGCGAGTGCCATCAGCAACACGAAGGTGAAGCCTTTACCCCCCTCGGAACGAAACGGCAGCGTCAGACGGGGATAGACGAATCGTCCAATCAGAACCGCTACGACGACGAAGCCGACGACCTTGGCGAGCGTGACAAAGACAGTGAGAGGTTCGAACTCTCCGCCCGAGAGCACGCCGATTACGAGGCCAAAGAATACCAGCGTCAACAGGTCGTCGATGACACAACTGGCGATAATGATGCGTGCTACGCGTGTATTGGCGAGCTTCAGGTCTTTCAGGCTCTTGAGCGTAATCACCACTGCAGTGGCCGTCATCGTCAGTCCGACGAAGGTCGCGCCAACAAGGTCCAGTCCGAACAACAGTGCCACTCCAAAGCTGACGCTGAACGGTACTATGGCACCCACCACTGCGACGCCCATCGATTTCTTCAGAGCCTGGTAGAATTCGAGCGGCTGCGTCTCGATGCCGGCGTGAAACATGAGGAAAAAGATACCAATCTCAGCCAGCAGCTGGATTAGTTCACCCGGTTGAATCCATCCCAGTACTGCGGGACCGAGCAGCACCCCTACAATCAGTTCTCCCATCACCGTCGGCAAACCGAGCGGTCGCAGGGTGACGGCGACCAGCCAGACGCCACCGAGCAGAAACAGTAAATCTAACGCAATTTCATGCATGGCGAAGCGTTTCCCAGGTTTTCAGACATGAGAGTCTGGTGTGTGTTGTTCGATCAGGGTTTTGTTCTATTTTCATAGCGATAATAACTCAAAAGCAGACTTCGAACTCCGGCAATCGAATAGCCGGATCATAAGCAGAATAAATGGCCTTTTTTCTAAAGTCCACATTCATTCCACGATAGATTATTGATCTGAAGTTGAAAATCAGCTGCATGGTGAATTTAAACCCTTACCCCAACTTCGTTGTGGTGTGCCAATATCGAACAGGAATTCACTATAGGCGCCCAAGTATTGGAGCTAAAATGATAGGTTGTCGACCACAGCGGTTGCACAATTTTATTGATTGATATCAATGTGTATTTAGGCAACCAGGAATATAATCACCCGCAAGATTTATATCAGGAAAATGTCTTGGCTATTCGCCATTATTTACTTGCTGTTTTATTGGGCACCGTGGTTTCTCAAGCAAGTTATGCGCAAGATGAGAAACCTCAGTCATATTACCTGGCGATTAAAGGCGGGGTTAGCCTGGGCAACTATGAGACCGGTATAAACTGGATGTTGCTCAAGTACCTGCAAGGATCAGAAAAACAAATGGGTTCGGAACACTCGAAAATTATATCTTTCTCGGGAGCTTCTGCGGGCAGTCTAAATAGTATCCTTTCGGCAGATTGACACCTGCGCCCCCGAAGCGCTTGAGTCTTTCGACAAAAACCTGATGCGAGCGACCTGGGATATTGGAATCGATAAACTACTCCCGTCTAATCAGGAGCTTAATACCGAAAATACTACAGCGAATAAAACCTCGCAGGGAATGGGATTATTCTCCAGAAACGCGTTTTATGAAAAGTATCCGGGCATAGAACAACGCATTAACCGGCCTGTTGAAAAGGATTGTAATATCTTAATTACCATCTCCATCACTCGAGTCGAGCCTTACAGATACCCTGTCAAAGAGTTTGAGGAGATAATAAATTTGCAACGTTTTGTGGTCCCTGTTCTGGTGACTGCGAAAGCAGGTGAGAAAATTTCTTTTCGCAATGTGGATTTTTTAAAACAACCCGGTGATCAACACGGGAATAAATCGGGGGTCGAGAATCGAATACCGGGGCCTTATCTCAAGCTGGTGGAAAAAAAGCATGCGAGTGACGATTTCTTCTCAATCGATTTTCAGACAATTTTCGACCTGGCGTTGGCTTCCAGTGCCTATCCGATCGCATTTGAACCAGTTGCATTAAACTATTGCTTCCCGCATCAGTTGAATGACGCAGAAGCCTGTATTCAGGGCAGGGCTGAAACAGCACGATTTAGCGATGGGGGTTTATTCGATAATTCGCCTATTGGAGTCAGTCTGGATGTAGCCTCTAGTCCTCAGTGCTGGCGCATCGAAAATATAACTGATGGATCGTGCACCGCTAAAAAGCATAGCGATACCCATATTATCTATATCAACCCTGATTCATACCGAACAAAAATCGTTACCCAGCAAAAACATTTATCCAGTGATGTTAATACCGGGTTGTGGGGCTATGGAAAATATTTTCTCGATTCTTTCCACACCGCTTCAGAAAAAGAATACAGGTCGGCATTACAAAGGATAGAGACCGAATCCGGATCATCCTTTTTTATGACTAGTCGATATCACCATTTGTTGGCCGATTTTCATGCCCACTTTGGTGCTTTTTATGCGGATGTATTTCGCCAGCATGATTATTTAGTTGGTATTTATGACGGCGCCTACGCAATAGCGAGGCTGGAATGTAAGTCCGAACTGCCTGGACTGGCAGGTAAGGATAGACGGCGCTACGTTCGTGAAAAATTAATGATAATGGCGCAGCGGATAGATTCCGATACCAGTGATTCGGAATTGAATAAAGGCTTTTTTAAGTATTTGTACAATACCGAATTTAACAAATCACTGACCATTAAACAGCCGGAAAAGAACATATACATCATTCTTTCAAGGGCATTTAATTCATTAAACAAAACGCAAGAACAAGGAATAGCTTTTAAAGCCTATCTGGCGAACCTGACTGGCCTTATAAACAAGCAGGCGATAAATCATTTAGGCGATTTAAACAGGCTTATTGATCACGGTCCCCAGTTTACCGAAGAAAAGTTGCGTAGTATTTATGCAAATATGACAGCAATTCAAAAAATAGCCGGGGATTGCGTTGGCTGTGAAGGTAAGCAGATTAAACAGACTATCGGCACGATTCTGGAAATGGCCAGGCCGGTAGCTTCTTCGGTCATTATTCGCAGCGAAACTGGGATCTGGCCATTAGCGGTTAACGATGTATTTGGTGTGCGCTACGGATTTGATATATCGCAAAAAGATCAGGTGCCTGGACTTCGCTTTCGAAAAAAAATATTGGCGAATTTTAGCGCAGCCTTGAGTATCAGCGCCCACTATTTTGGGGCAGAATTAAATCATGATCACTACTGGAGCGCAGCCTTGGGTGGCACCTATCATCGTGCTGATATAGCCTTGCCTACCATTGGTCTGGGATTCCAACTAGGGTCATTGCTTTGTTTGGTGTTATGCGTATTATTATTTTCACAAAATGCTAAGGCCCTCGGAGTAACTGCCGGAACGCCCAGCTTTTATCTACCAAGAGCGATACTCGATCAGCACAATGAGGTGGTTGAGTTTGACCAGGAGTTTTGGCGGCACGATGCAATCGACATCTGTGTCTCTGCGGCAGAAAACGCCGGCCGCAAAACAACATTTAAACAATAAAGCGAGACTTGAAATGGAAAGCCAGACGCCAATCATCACTGTTGATAATATCTGCAAAACTTTCGAAATTCCGGGACAAGCTCCTGTTAATGCCCTTAAAAATGTCACCAATCATGTTGATAAAGGTGAAGTTTTGGTGGTTATCGGTCCCAGTGGTTCCGGCAAGAGCACATTTCTACGTGCCCTTAACGGCCTGCAGCCTATCGATAGTGGATCCATTGTTATTGATGGCATCGCATTGACCTCAAAAAAGACCAATATGAATGAGCTACGCCAAAGCGTGGGTATGGTGTTTCAACATTTCAACTTGTTTGAACATAAAACGGCACTGGAAAATATCGTTATGCCCCAAACAGTTGTTCTCAAACGGTCGGTTGAAGAAGCCGAGAAAATTGGAAGAGAACTGCTTGAGAGAGTTGGTATTAGTGATAAAGAACGCAGTTATCCCCGGCAATTATCCGGGGGCCAGCAACAGCGCGTGGCTATTGCCCGCTCACTGGGTATGAACCCTAAAGTCATGCTGTTTGATGAAGTGACATCGGCACTTGACCCGGAAACGGTTGGCGGTGTTCTTGAATTGATGAGGAATCTGGCTGCCGATGGAACAACAATGGTTGTTGTCACTCATGAAATGGGCTTTGCCCGTGAAGCTGGCGACCGGGTTACGTTTATGGACCAGGGCGAAATTGTAGAACAAGGCACACCAGAAGAATTATTTGATAACCCTCAGTCTAAACGATTAAAGCTATTCCTCAGCCAAATTATTTAAGGAAAAGCAGGCTGGTCTAGACCAAAGTATACAATTGGTGTATACCAGAGCGGTTAATCAGTAATCTATTAAATACAAAATGAATTTAATAACAATTTTTTACAAATGACACAACAAAGGGGAAATAGAGGCATGAATAAAATTATCAAATTTTTAGGCACCAGCTTGTGTGCGCTTAGTTTAACAGTCGCTGTACAGACAGTTTCTGCGGATGTCGTAGAAGACATCGTCAAGCGCGGCGAGTTGCGGGTTGCAGTCCAAACTCAGGGGCCACCAATTAGTTTTGTTGACACAGACGGTAATCGGACAGGCTTCGCTGTTGAATTTGTTAAAATGATGGCTGACGATATTGGCGTAGAGCTAAAACTTCTTGATTATGATTGGAAGGGTTTGATCCCAGCAGTGGTTTCAGGTAAGGCTGATTTTCTTGCCGCCGACATGACGCCTAAAGCTACGCGTGCTTTAGTCCTTAACTTTACGGATCCCTACATGTACAGCCGTAACGTGATTTATTCTAAAAAGAGTAAGCCATTCGTGACATGGCAGGATGCTTGCGTTAAAGGATTGTCAGTTGCTGTAACTCAAGGTTCTAGTAACATCGGCGTCCTTAAAGCTAAGTGCCCGCTTGCGGAAATCAAGCAATTCGCTGGTGGCGGCCCCGCCGTTGCTCAGGCCGTTGCTGCTGACCGTGTTGATTCTGGAATTAATGATGAGGCATCCGCTAAAGGCTACATGATTGAATATCCTGAATTCCACATCCTTGACGGCGCGCCGGACAGAGGACCTCTCAGCTTCGCCACACGCCCAGATGAGACACACATGCTTGAGTGGATGAACAACTACATTATGTTGATCAAGGCTGATGGACGTTTGGATAAACTAAAGAACTATTGGATGTTTAGCACAGACTGGAAGACTGAACATACTCCAGTGCCAAAAGGCTAATAACGAATAGACACATTTGAAATAATTGGGGTTCCATCTATAAAATGGGGCCCCTTTTTTTATTATAATTATATTTGAAATGGGCAATTAAGCTTGGACTGGATTGTTGATTATTACAATTGGCGGGTGATCGCTCAATTTATCCCGGAGTTTGTGGATGGCGTTTCGGCTACCCTTTTAATTTCTTTAATTTCTTTAATTCTATCTCTTGTGATCGGCACGATCATTGCAATTATGCGGATATCCAGTAATCCTGTGGTATGGCGAATTGCTGCCGGATACATCCAAGCCATTCGCTCGACACCTTTGTTAATCCAGATTTATGTCATTTATTTCAGTTTACCAGCCCTGCCAATAATGGATCGACGCCTGGATGAGTTAGAAGGCGGGATTATCGCTCTAGGCCTCAATGCCGGTGCTTACATGAGTGAAATTATCCGTGCCGGGATTGAATCTGTCTCCAAAGGGCAGATTGAAGCTGCTCAGTCCGTTGGTATGACGTATATGCAACGCATGCGTTATGTAGTTTTGCCACAGGCCTTCGCTAAAGTCATACCGCCACTTATTGGACAGACTGCGGTTCTGATCAAAGACTCATCACTTGTCAGCTTTATTGGTGTATTCGAACTCTTTGGCGCTGGTTTGGTCGTGCTCAGCGAACGTTTGATGCCAAATGAAGCGTTTATGACTGTCGCTTTCTGTTATCTGGTGATTTACGCGTTTATGCTGCAAGTCGCAAACTATGCACAGAAAAAGCTTGGAGGGGTTGGCTGATGATAGATACAATCAAAAGCACGTTGCCCTTCCTTATTGATGGGCTATGGATGACCATCCAAATATCTCTGATCACGATCATGTGTGGAAGTATGATTGGTTTTGTTTTGGGAATGACCCGCACCGTCGGTGGCAGGGTTACATCCTTCATAACGGGTATTTACGTGCATGCCCTTCGGGGAACGCCGTTTCTGGTTCATCTTTATGTGATTTACTTCGTACTGCCGGCAACCGGAATTTCATGGCTTCAGCTAGAGGCTTTTCCGGCAGCGGTTATTGCGCTAAGCATGTATACATCAACTTACGTTGCAGAAATTGTCAGGGCCGCTATTGAAGCCGTTCCCAAGGGGCAGGCGGAAGCAGCGCGTTCGACCGGCATGACTGCTTTTCAAAGTATGTGGTACGTGGTCCTTCCCCAGGCATTGAAGCTAATGATCCCGCCAATGGGAGGCATATACGTTATCATCATCAAGGGCACATCGATTGTATCGGTCATTGGCATCGCGGAGCTAGTTCGCGCAGGAGAGCACGCTACCTTGCGGCACCCCAAGGAATTGATGGTTATTTATGGTCTGACGGCATTGATGTATTTTGCCTATTGTTATCCCGTATTACGTTTAGCTCGCTGGGCTGAGAATAAATACGGCGGTGTTAAATTATCTTCATAGATTAAAGACCTGGTGTATGAATATTCTTTTTATAACTGCAGATCAGAATAGATTAAGGGGGAGGTTCATACTGTCCCCGAATTCTAAGCTTTTCTTACCTTAAACATCCGTCCTTTGATCTTTCCTTCCGATAGTATCTTTAGCGCCTGCCTGACAATAGATTGGTCCACCGCAACATAAGCCAGTTTATCGAATATATTAATTTTACCGATTTTTTTACCCGGCAGATCAGTATTTGCAGTTAATGCGCCAAGGATGTCGCCCGCGCGTAGTTTCTCTTTACGCCCGCCATTAATACAAAGTGTCACCATCGGCGGGCATAGTTTCGATTTTTTACGGGCTTCGAGTGATGTGGTTTGTTCGATTCGCACAGGACTATTTTGAAAGTCTTCTATCGCTTTCAGTCTGAATTGCTCAGAGGCGGTAAACAGACTAATGGCTAAACCTTCTTTACCGGCACGACCAGTACGTCCGATGCGATGAATATGGATCTCCGGGTCGGGTGTTAGCTCGTAATTAATCACGGCTTCTAAATCTTTTATATCGAGACCGCGAGCGGCGACATCAGTAGCAATTAGAATCGAGCTGCTTTTATTCGAAAATTGCACCAAAACCTGGTCGCGCTCAAATTGTTCAAGGTCGCCGTGCAAGGCGAGCGCGTGGAAACCAGATTGAATTAATTCGTCAGCCAGCTCCTGACATTGTTGTTTGCGGTTACAAAATACGACACTCGACTCTGGTTGATAATGTTGTAAAACAGCAACTAATGTCTTGCTTCGCTGATCGCTTTGTATTTCATAGAAAACCTGATTAATTATTTTATTATCGTGCAATGTCTCGACACGTATATCGACAGGATCTTGCTGGATGTTTTTGCTAATTGCCTTGATTTCATCGGCAAAGGTCGCAGAAAACAACAAGGTTTGTCTTTTGCGTGGTGTCATATCAATGATGCGCAAGATGTCCTCAAGAAAACCCATATCCAGCATGCGATCGGCTTCATCGAGTACCAGAGTTTTTAAGCGGTCAAGTTTAAGCGTGTTCTTGTCCAGATGTTTTAATACCCGCCCCGGTGTGCCGACGACAATATGCGGACTGCGTTCCAATGAGGCCAGTTGCGGACCCATCGGCTTACCGCCGCACAGGGTCAGAATTTTAGTATTGGGTATCGCCCGCGCCAGGCGACGGATTTCGTTGCTAACCTGGTCGGCTAGTTCGCGGGTAGGACAAAGTACCAGCGCCTGAGTGCGATAATTTTGTACCTCAAGCCTGTGGAGTAAGCCAATCGCGAATGCGGCTGTTTTGCCACTGCCGGTTTTGGCCTGAGCAAGTAAATCCCGGCCAATTAAAATAGCTGGCAGGCTTTGAGCCTGTATTGCTGTCATTGATCTGTAATCCAGTGACTCAATATTGGCTAAAAATTCAGGACTTAAATCCAGGGATGTGAATGCTGTAGTTGACACGTTTAATTCAGCTGGGGCGGCGGGTGGCGCATCATAGCAGAATAAAAACCCGAGGGCAGGAGGAGAGTGGTTTTTTCGCTGTTGCGTTGATTAAATCGGTGTTGCCATCATAGTCTGCCTG
>CBDUSZ010000113.1:0-10482 GCA_965370015.1 uncultured bacterium
TTTGGCTCGATTACGGGGCCAAACTCTGGTTTCAAACCGCGCCGCTGGCGCCAAGTTCGAAGGTAAAGGTAGTGCCGTGATTAAGTTCGCTGCGGACCTTAATAACGCTGCCATGCAACTCCAGGATTCGCTTGACGATGGCTAGCCCGAGGCCCGCACTGTTATTATCAGAGGAGTTTTTATCCTGTTGATAAAAGCGTTCAAAAATTCGTTCTACATCCTGGGGCGGGATCCCACAACCGCTGTCGACGACACGCACTACAACATTAGTCGAATCAAGATCGACATTGATGCTAACCTGCCCGCCAGCTGGCGTATGGCGTAAACCATTTTCCAGCAGATTCTCCAGCACGCGTTGCATCATGCCGATATCGCCATAAACCAGCGGTACCTGTGGATTCAAATTGACCTCCAGACGAATCTTTTTTTGCTGTGCGCGTAACTCGAAGGATTGGGCCACATCTTGCACCAGTTCTCCCATCGAGAAGGGTTCTGAGTAGACTACCGATTCACAGGAATCGAGCCTCGCTAATTCAAACAATTCCTCAACCAGGTTTCCCAGGCGTTGACTATGTAACAACGCAGTTTCTAGATACTGTGTTTTATCAGTATTGGAAAGCTCGTCATTTTTCAGTAACAGGGTCTCCAGGTAACCACGCATCGTCGTCAATGGCGTACGCAAATCATGCGAGACATTGGCTACCATTTCTCGGCGCATGCCATCCATGCGTCTGAGCTCGTCAATCTGTTGATTAATTTTTTCGGCCATCTTGTTAAACTGCAATCCGAGCTCGTCGATCTCGTCACTGGTTTGAGCACTGCTGGAAAAACGCACCGAGCGGTCAAATTCATCACTGTTGCCAATGTATTTTTTCATCGTACTGCCAAGCGCGCGCAATCGACGGGTAAGCAAGGCAAATATTATCAGGCCACAGAACAGCGCGGCGGCAAGCGCAGCAAGTAGCACTATCAATGCGGAATCGAGGATGTAGCTATCGCGCAGCAATTGCACAATATCATCGTACTTTTCGCCGCCCAGGACGATATACAGGTACCCCTGGGGGCCGTCACTATTGACGATTTTTGCCGCCGAAAAAACCTTTTGCCCTGTCGGGTCACGTGGATCATCACCCTCAATTGGAAACCGCTCATCTTGTTCGAGAAATTCCTTAATCGGATCCAGCGCTATCACGCTACGCTTGACTTTGCCTTCTGGCGCAGAATAAGCCATTACCTTGCCCTGCAAGTCGAGCAGGTAGATTTCGATACTGGGATTAATCACCATCAATTGATCAAATAACGCATTCAGCGCATCTCGATTAACCTGTTGACCTTGAATCAGCGGCTGATCATCGACAATATTTGTCGCCAGCTTACTGTTCAGTTTTTGCGAAACCTCCTGCTGATACATATCGCTCGAGTGCCTGATAAGTTGATTTAGAATCAAACCCACGACACACAGCAAAATAAATAAGGTTAATGCAAGGCGGCTATATAGCGTACGAAAAATCATTTCTCAGCCTCCGCCAGGTTATTTGCGGAGAACTTGTAACCTACTCCCCAGACCGTGGTAATGTAGCGGGGTCGGGCCGGATCGATTTCAATTTTTGCGCGCAGGCGGTTGATGTGTGAATTTACCGTGTGTTCGTATCCATCGTGACCATACCCCCAGACACTATCGAGCAACTGGGCGCGGGTGTAAACACGGCCGGGACTGCTGGCGAAATGCCAGAGCAAATCGAATTCCTTGGCGGTTAATTCGACCTTACTTTCACCGAGCAATACCTGGCGGCTGGCCGGGTCTATACCAAGCTTGCCAAATTGTATGGCTTCATCATCGTCGGAATTCGTCGTGGCCTGGTATTGATCAGACCGGCGCAGGATGGCGTTTACTCTGGCCACCAGTTCAGGGACGCTAAATGGCTTGGTCAAATAATCATCAGCACCCACCTCCAGGCCTAGCACCCGGTCTAGTTCGGATGTCTTCGCAGTTAGTATTAATACCGGGGTATAATTTTTTTCCAGGCGCATGGATCGACAAATATCCATGCCATCCATACCGGGTAACATCAGGTCCAGAATGACTAATTGATAATCACCGGTCAACGCCTTGCGCAGTCCTGCATTGCCTTCTGCGACATGATCCACCTGCATATGTTTACCGCGCAGGTTAATCATCACCAGATTGGCGATATCGGGGTTATCTTCGATGACTAGAATATTCCTTTGCATAATAATTTATCAATCCCGGCTATTTCGACAGACCACGGCTAAAGAGTATCTCCAGGTCTACCCCCAAAGAATATCAGGCAGATATCACAAAATCATCACGTCAATTGATGCAGAGAATCTCTGCATGCGGATGAAACAGCCAGGCTGTTATTTTTAGGCGTACCTTGCCTCGGCGCCAACATTGACTGATGTGTAATTAATTAGGATTATTGTTTAAAAATAATCATCTATACTTGCTCTGTCCGGCAGAACGACTGCTGGGAACCCACTTAACTATTCAGAGAAGAGGATCATGAGTAAATTAATCATAGCCATCTGTGCCGCCAGTATACTAGCCTTGTCTGGTTGCGAAACATTTGATGCATACACAGGTGAGAGCAAGACCTCCAGTACCGCCAAAGGTGCCGGGATCGGCGCCGGGATCGGTGCAGCTCTGGCCTATGTGCAAAACAGGGATAAAAGTAGTTCCGATCGCAAAAAGGCAATGCTTAAGGCAGCCGGTATCGGTGCTATTGCTGGCGGAGGCGTCGGCTATTACATGGATACCCAGGAAGCCGAGTTGCGCAAAAAACTTCGTAGTACCGGGGTCAGCGTTGAGCGTGACGGCGACAATATTAACCTGATCATGCCGAGTAATCTCACCTTCGCGTCTGGTGGTTCTACCTTGAGCAACAGTTTTTTCGAGGTTATGGATTCAGTCGTGCTGGTAGTTCAGGAGTTTGATAAAACCATCATCGTATCGGCCGGACATACCGACTCGCAGGGTTCAGATGGCTCTAACCAGTTACTATCAGAGCGCCGCGCGAATGCGGTGGCCGGGTATCTGCTACAAAAAGGCGTTGTCGAAGCACGTATAGAAACAATCGGCTTTGGCGAAAAGCAACCAGTCGCTGATAATGGCACCGCCGAAGGAAGAGCACTCAACCGCCGCGTCGAAATTTCACTATTTCCAATTTCCGGAAGCTAAACAAAAATCAATGGGGTCAGACTCGATTGATCGAGTGTTTATTTCGATAAACACTCGATTTCCTATCCCCTCCCCGGGCAAGAGGCTCCGTTCTTCGGTTTAGCTTTTGCCCAATTTCCTGTTTAAATTGGTCACTCCCTAATACCCAGGCCTTATTCGACGCTTCCCGGATCTCGGTTAAGGTTTTCTCTGTAATTCGATTTTTAAACAGCGCCCGGTACGCTGATTGCCTTTCTTCAAGATCATTTCCCAATTGTGCGTACTCTCTGTAGGGCGTGACTATTGGATCAGTTTGGCCTAAACCATTATAACCATAGCTCGACCAGCGATATTCTGATGGGTGATCCACCATGTTTGCGCGTACCGGATTTAATTCAATATAGCGATAACAGGTCAGTAAATATCGCTCCGTGTCAATTAAGGTAGCCTTATACCGACCCTCCCAAAGCGTACCTGTCCTTCGATTCACGTGATTAAAATATTGCACGTAGTAACGACCTAACATTTGTATCAACTTTCCCATGCCCTGTTCCGTGTAGGGCGTTAACAGTAGATGTACATGGTTGGTCATTAGCACGTAAGCATGCACTTCGCATTCGTGCTTGTCACAGGCTTGTTTGAGCTTTTCAAGATAAAAGCGATAGTCTTCATCCCGATAGAATACGGGCTCTCGATTATTCCCCCGAACAATAATGTGCTGGGGTTGGCCGGGGACAACAAAACGCGGAAGACGAGCCATAGATCGCACTGCTCCGATAGCAAGTATGATAAAGGCCATGTTACTTGATACATTAACAGCAATCAATCGAGACTGACCCCATTGATTTTGGATCTCATTGATTCTTGATTTATATGAGCTATGATTTAGTATCAGACCCCATTTGAAGCATTAACGGACTTGGAGCACTGATAGGGAAATGAGCAATTTAATCAAAGTAAATACTGGCAATCTGGAAGTGGGGATGTACATTTCCAGGCTGGATCGACCCTGGCTGGAAACGCCTTTCCTGGTACAGGGATTTTATGTCAAAAACAGCAATGACATCGATATAATCAGCAATATCTGCGACTATGTTTTTATCGATACCACGGTTTCGCGTCAAAAAATAACCAGCAAAATGCCCTCCGTTAGCTCGGCCATGGGGATAGATTCTGGTGGAACTGAATTCACTATTACTAAAATAAATACCGATCAGAGTAAGTCCAGGTCAACAGCTAAAGTAGAAAATACGGCCGGTGGGAGCAGTAGTATAGAGGCCTTATTCCCGGATAAAGAACTAACCGAGTATACCGATTCCACAAACTGGCAAAATGAAACTCCAGCCGCCAGGCAGGCAATTTCCGGCCTGCACACTTGCCTCAACGATCTTTTATCTCGTAATGAAAAAGGTGGCCCGCTGGAAATAGTAAAAATCAGGCAAGCCGTCGAACCAATGGTAGATTCTGTCACCCGTAATCCCGATGCCTGTATCTGGCTAGCGAGGATGAAACAGGAAGATAATTATATTTATGAGCACTCTCTGGGCACCTCAATTTGGGCAGTAACGCTAGGGCGACAACTGGGACTACCAAAATCAGATTTACATTCGCTGGCGATAGGTGGTTTATTATTCGACGTTGGCAAACTAAGGCTGAGCAACGACCTGCTGAAGGCCAAGCGCCATCTGACATCTAAAGAAACGAAAATAATGAAAAGGCATGTTGAGATTGGCGTAAAGCTCCTGGAGGAAGGCGGTATGATGAATCAGGATGTCATCGATATGACCGCACACCACCACGAACGCCATAATGGCAAGGGGTATCCTGCGGGGCTGGCTGGAGACGAAATTCCCGTGTTTGCCCGTATCGCCGCAATAGTCGATTGCTATGATGCGATTACCAGCGACCGAATTTATGCCAGGGCCATAGCCCCTTCACTGGCCATCAAACAACTTTATGAATGGAAGGACAATTACTTTCAAGGAGAGTTGATCGAAGAGTTTATCCAGGCCATTGGTATTTATCCGGCGGGCACCCTGGTTGAGTTATCTTCGGGTGAAGTGGCAATTGTTGTGGCCGAATCTCGTTCCAGACGGTTACGACCACAGGTGATGTTATTGCTCGATAGCGACAAACAGCCGCTAGATGTTATCGAATTTATCGATTTGCTGGAAATTACCCAAACTGACAAGGGGTTACCACTAGATATCATAAATAGTCTGCAGCCGAATGCCTACGGCATAGATATTAGCGCTATAGAATTATAAGAGGATGCAGAGTGGATACATTGCCAACCATCCAGCGCCAGTTATTTTTAAGTTCACTGTCTCACCATATTGACGCAACCGTAGGCGACGACGTTACCCTGGGACTACTGCTGATTGACGTCGTCAATCTGGCGAAAATTAACCATCAATATAGTTATGCACACGGTGATGAAGCCCTGTGCCACTGTCATTCCCGATTGCTATCTATTAGCCGCATACCAGATACCGTATATCGTATCGGCGACCATCAATTTGTTTTTATTCTTCCGGTTTTGAAAACTCCCGCCTTTATTGCATTGGCGTTCAACAAAATTAACAAAACATTAAAGCAGGGTATCGTCATCGCAGATCAAAATGTAGAGTGTGACATAAGAATAGGCATGGCATTGAATAAAGGGGCCAATCTTAACTCTGAGGCAACCCTGCGAGTGGCTGAAAGATCATTGAAACAGGCCAGGGCAACTAATGGATCATTTAATTTATCCCAGTGCGAAAACGAGAATCAACAGACACAAGCTCTGGAAAAGTTATTCGCAGAAACGTTAAATACCAATAAATTCGAGCTTTATTATCAACCGAAGGTGAATTTATGGACCGGCGACGTAGAAAGTGCAGAAGCCTTACTACGTTGGCAAGTGCCGGGTGAGGGATTTATTGCCCCGGACGTGGCGGTTGAAATTGCAGATAAAACCGGACAGAGTTTTGCCCTCACCAAGTGGGTAATGCAAACCGCATTACGCCAGCTAAAAGAGTGGGAAAAACAGGACTTGCTACTATCTATAGCGGTCAACATACCAGCCAACCTGATCCAGAACCCTGAACTATTTACCCTGGTGCAGGATTCACTGGCAATCTGGAGTATCGACAAAAAGCGGTTAACCCTGGAAATCACCGAAACAGCAGTTGTTGAGGACAAAGAAGCAGGGTTTGATAGCCTTTTGAGGCTCAAAAAGTTCGGCGTCGGACTTTCCATCGATGATTTTGGCACCGGTTATTCTTCACTATCCTACTTTAAACAGATTCCGGCGAACGAACTAAAAATTGATCAAAGTTTCGTGAAAAATATGCTCTCGAATTCACAGGACCAACAGATCGTGAAAATCATCATCGACATTGCCCACGTGTTTGGTTTAAAACTGGTTGCTGAAGGTATTGAAGACCTGCAGACATATGACTTCCTGAAACAACTGGGTTGTGACTACGGGCAGGGTTATTACATGTCAAGACCACTGCCTGCCGATCAGTTTTGCAAATATTTGCAAAAACAAATGTCAGCGTGAAATAGCATCCACTCGCGTTCAGATTTATCCAGGGGCACCCTCAGTCCTTACTATTTCCACCTGCCTTTTACAGGGAATAGCGCGGCTAAAAATATCCAGATACGGGTCGTGCTTATCGCCGGCATCTAGCACCTTAAAAATTTCTTCCTCGCTGGCACTGCTTTGAACACGCACATAGTAACGTACTTCGCTATATCCTGGTGGCGCCTCGGAGGTGCCGAATAAGGCGCCATCATCCGAATCTGCCTGAATTTCCACTTCCAGGCTATCGATAGGCACTCCCAGCTTCGAAGCCCAAAGCATGTAACCAATAGCAAGACAGCTTCCTAGCGCCGCTCGCCCTAAAACCCCCGGCGTTGGTCCTGTATTTGATCCACCCGCTTTTGATGGCAGGTCGGCACTTAATGTCCATTCACCTTCTTCAGTCCGGCACGCGAGACCGTCGATAATCCGCGTGGTAGATACCAGGGTATTGCATCCTCGCTCAGGATTAAGCGCCAGGTGTTCAGCCACCCGCTCAAAGCTGGATTTGATTTCACTTTGTTTTTTCACTGGATACTCCCAGGGCCTGTTAACACTTATGGTATTATCACTGTTGTGCCTAAAAAATCACCAATCAAGGCGCGAGAAGCGTCGTTTGGTCATTCCAAATAAGTGCCGAGCAACGCGGAGTGGTGGTTTTTTAGGCACAACCCGAAGGGCTGGGGCTATTTTCCCCTCCACCCACGTTGTCAGTCGTTTATGTAGAATGACTACACAGCACTCCTTCCGCCTTGCTGGCGAAAAAAATAGTCCCAGCAGTGGCAATCCCATAAGTGTTAACAGACCCTTAGGTTCTTCCGACCTTTTAGTCGCAAGAACTATGGTCGTATTATGCTGCAAAGTTAACCTTCTGCAGTTACCGGGTCAATGACATTGATTACCTGGCTTACTTTTGTGGCCGGGAACCCGCTCTCGGTCGCGTGTTCCATGATCAAGTCTTCAGTATCAGCCAGATAAACGCAGAAAATCTTGTCACCGGTAACATAAGAATGTTCCCATTGAATATTCTTCGACTCGCTTTTCATCCTGGCAAGTACTGAATTGGATTTTTGCGAGGCACCCCTCAGCGCATCTCGATCTGCTGAGCCGATATCGGGAATTTCTCTTTCTATTACATATCTAGGCATTGTTATCTCCTCAAATGTTAATTGTGATATGCATCACCCGACTTATACCTCTTTCAAACCTTTAATCATCAATGAGGCCAATACGAGACTCTGCATGTGCCAAATTGTGCCGAAACTGGGTAAGGTTAACCTGAAGCAAATGTGAAGATTTCATGGGAATTACATAATGATTAGGAACTAATGAGTGTTTTTATGTAAAAATCGGCTTATCTTAGGGAATAATTTTAAAATTCGGGCCGGATTGGGACCTATGTACGAATGATTTATCGTTTTAGCGAATTCGAACTTGACACTCAAAACTATGCGCTCAATAAGAATGGGAACCAGGTTGCAATAGAGCCACAGGTATTTGATGTGCTGAAATACCTGATCGCTAATCGAGACAGGCTGATCCCCAGAGATGAACTGTTAGACCAGATCTGGTCGGGCCGAGTCGTTTCAGATACTTCTCTGAGTAACCACATCAAGTCTGCGCGCAAAGCCGTTGGAGATGATGGTCAAAGCCAGCTACACATAAAAACAGTGCACGGCAGAGGATATCAATTCATCGCCAAAACTAACGAGGTGATGAATCACGGTAGTGATTTTGCATCTCTGTCCGTTAACAAGCCCATCGCTCAAGCGCAATACCAGGGACCTTTTGTCGCCGTATTACCATTTCAGAATATGAGCTCCGACCCGGAGCAACAATTTTTCGCCGAAGGCATGAGCGAAGACATCACCACAGAGCTTTCACGATTTTCCGATATTCAGGTAATAGCGCGGCATACAGCCTTTCAATACGACAACGCATCGTTAGATATTAAGAAAGTATGCGCAGAATTAGGGGTTGAGTTCCTGGTAGAAGGCAGTGTTCGGCGCAACCAGGATAGAGTCAGGATCAATGTTCAGCTCATTGACGCCAGTGCGGGAAAGCACGTTTGGGCGGAGAAATTCGATCGGCCTATCGATCAGGTGTTCCACATACAGGATGAAATTACGGAGACCATAGTTTCCACCATCAGTGGGCAAATACGCCGCATCGAAACTGACCGTGCCACTTCACGAGGGACTAATAATCTTCGCGCTTATGATCATTTGTTGCGGGGCCTTGCCTACCATAAAAACGGTCATATTAGTTACGATAACTATGTTAAAGCGAGCCAGGAATTCACCCGGGCTATAGAACTTGATCCTGCGTTTCCCAGGGCACGGGCCTGGGCAGTTTGCGCCAGCGCTTCGATGTGGATAGCCAAAAGTGAAGCGAATATAAACACCGCAATTGATGCGGCTAAATATGCGTTATCACTGGACGAGAACGAGAGTGAAACGCACCGGGTACTTGGCTCGCTTTATTTTTATGTCCGCGAATATCAACTCTGCGGTCACCATTTCAGCGAAGCCAGGCGATTAAGCCCAAATGATGCGCATGCTACGGTTAAGATGGCGCGTTACTACGCCTATATTGACGAGTGCGACCAGGCGTTAGTGACAGTAGAGCGCGCTATGCGGCTAAACCCGTTGCACCCGGGGTGGTACTGGCAGGAATTAGGAGTGGTCCAGTACAGTATGGGGGAATATCGGAAATCGATCGATAGCTATTATAAAAATTGGGAATTAGATGCCTACGATCTGGCTTTAATAGCAGCGTCTCATATCGCGCTCGACGATATTGAAAGTGCCAGCGAAGCCGCACAAAAAGCGCTAGACAAGGAACCTAAAGCATCGGTGAATATGTATACACTATTCGAGACCTATCAAGACAAGGCCAAGCATCAACTTTTGTATGATCGAATGATTGCAGCGGGGTTACCGGAGTAATCCAGAGACAGGAATCTGTTACCACCCCTTATCAGGCATCTAGAAAATCATCAGTGGTGGACACCACTGCAAAGAGCCCATTAAGCGAAGCCATAAATGCATCCTGTACTGCTGATGCCGGTACTGTTCTACCTTCAAACTCCAGGTTCCGAGTGGCACAGGCATCGGATACGACCTGGCAGTTAAAACCGAGATCAAAAGCAGCTCGAACAGTCGTATCGACACACATTTGAGTCATTGCACCACAGACAACCAGTTGTTCAATGGCCGCATTTTCTAATAGATCCTGAAGCTCTGTGCCTCTGAACGCACTGGGAAAGTTCTTCACCACCACAGGTTCGCCTGCCTCGGGTTTTACCCGCTGATTGATTTCGCAGCCTACGGTATCCGGAACAAAAAAGGACGAGCCTACTCGCACAGAAAGGTGCTGGATATGAAATATGGGAGCCTGATTATCTCTGAATCGAGTCAATAAGCGCTGGCAATTGTCCGCGGCAGCTTCCATACCAACCAGTTGCATATTGCCACCCTGAAAGTAATCGTTTTGTACATCAATAATTATCAACCCTTGTTTCATTGCATCCCCTTTAAATAATAACCCAATGGATAAAGAACTCCAGAACCGAATGGCACTTACCAGGCTCGTCAAACCTGCGAAGACACTTACTAAACCCGTCTTTCCCGCGAAGGCGGGAATCTTGATACGAGCCACCTGTCACTAGATTCCTGCCTTCGCAGGAAAGACGATATTTTGGCAGTTGCTAATCGATTTTCACAACCACGCAGCC
>CBDUSZ010000114.1:0-10478 GCA_965370015.1 uncultured bacterium
TTTTTGTCCATATCGAAACTCGAGAACGGCGTGAGTTGCCAGGCAGGAGCATAATGTTGAGGTCACGTTTTCATAGGCCCAGTCTACGACTTCGATCAAGGAATTCCAGAATGGCTCACCCGATAAATCATTACCAACGACATTGGCACCGGTGATAATTAATGCGTCCAGACCCTGTTCGCGCACCTGATCAAAACTCTCATAATACTGGGTGATATGCTGTCGTGCAGATTCACCCCGTGGTAAATCATCCAGTGTAAATGGATGTACAAAAAACTGTGCAATCGGATTACTTTCGGCAATAAGTCGAAAAAACTGGCGTTCAGTTGCGCCCAATGCGGTATCAGGCATCATATTCAGCAAACCGATATGTAATTCGCGGATATCCTGATGATAGGCGAAATTGGGCTTGATGACCTTGACTCCTTCTTCGGACAATTTCTCGAAGGCGGGTAAATTATTATGCGCGACCAACGGCATTAGTTTTGCCTCTCAATAGCGAGTTCCAGTAGTTTTAGAAAGTCATCCTCACTCTCAACTTGAGCTACCTCATCCGAGGTTACCGTATAACCGTGTGGTTGGGCAATGGCGTCGTAGCGGGGTATGCGCGAATGGAATAAGCGCGGAAATACCCAGCGCGCAAATTCGTCAGGGTCAATCTGTGCAGCATATTGGATGTCTTTTTCTGCAAAATAAATCGACAGTTGATCCTGCAAAAACTGGGGACGATAATACAATGGCTTGGGTGAGCTTTGCGCTCGCTGAATTAAAACATTCTCCTGTTCCTGGTTAGTTACCTTAATATAAAGAATCAAGGTGCAAGCAATTAGCGACTCGATCATTCCCGGCTCATCAATCTCGCAGATGCTGCCGCCCACATCATTGATAAAGTGGGAGTAACCGTAGATATCCTGCGCTTTCTGGATAAATTTTTCCACATCCAGCATCGCGTCGATTTCGGCCTGGCGATAAATTGACTGCCGATGAATGAAATCGCCAAGTTCAACGCCACCAAGTTCTGGATTACCCAGTTTCCCGACGAAGCTTAAAACCGGACCCAGATCATTCACCCTGATGTTGTTGCGGAAATAAATCCAGTCCTTACGCAATAATTCTCGCAAAAAAGGAACCTGGATTGCCTGCTGCTTAATCATATCGAGGATATGTTCATCCAGGTAACGGGTTCCGATACGATAGTCTCCAGAATAATGGAACCAGTTTGCGCCACGTAATTTTGTCGACAGATGAGATTTCCCCACACCTGACATGCCCAGCAGCGTCACTTTCTTATTTTCCCAGGCGCGAAATTCTTCGACGGTAAATTTCAATATTGACTCCTGTGGAGATAGCTCATAAATAGGTAATATCGTCTATGCGGACGAAACCACGAGTATTCACAAATATTTAAAAATCGCCAGTGATTTTAAGCGGATTAAAAACCTGAAATTATAATTAGTTCCCGGATCTTATAAAATCATTTAATCCACTATAAACCTATTGCCATTGCTCAGACGTTATAGTCAACTAGCGTCGTTTTAATTTGACAATAGCTGCTGTGAACCTGTGTTTCGATTACATTGTTGTCGGTGCCGGATCTGCCGGTTGCGTACTGGCAAACCGACTGAGCGCAACCGGCAGGTATAGCCTACTGGTACTCGAAGCCGGTGGCAGTGACCGGAAATTCTGGATACAGTAGTTGACAATCATTGCAGGGTATACGGCATTTACAATCTGCGCGTGGTCGATGCGCCAGTTTTTCCAACAGTAACTTCGGGTAATACTAAGGCACCGACTATTATGGTGGCTAAAAAAATTTCAGACTTGATTTTGGGGAAATAAGGCTCCCAATTTTACTCAGGAGTCTGTCCAACTTATGACCAGATATAGGTCTTTGCTATTGACAGACCTGTTGAATATATCACCAGTTAAATTATCAGATATGCAAAAGAATCCAGCACTATCGCGTCAGCAAGCTGACAATCCAATACTCGGCATCGGAGCAATGTTGCTCAGCGTCATATTGTTTTCAATGATGGACGCGACGGTTAAATGGTTAGGCGGCACTTATCCCACCTCGCAGATAATGTTTTTCCGTTGTTTAGTGGCAATGATCCCGGTGGCAATAATTATATATACGCGTGGTGGGATACGTGTATTAAAGACCCAGCAGGCAAGCATGCATATTTTACGCAGTGTGCTCGGCATCTCGGCCATGGGGTTTGCATTTTACGCTTTTTCATTAATGCCGCTGGCGAATGCCATTTCGATACTGAATACCACCCCTCTGTTCATGACAGCTTTATCGGTGCTAATACTGGGTGCGAAAGTCGGGATACATCGTTGGCTAGCCGTATTAGCTGGATTTGCTGGAATGCTCATCGTCGTCAGACCCGGTGAGGGAATGCTCGAAAGTGGTAGTTTATACATGTTAATCGCTGCTTTGTTGATCAGCTTTACTACCATCATAATTCGCTACCTGAGCGCAAGGGACGATCCCGTCTGCATCACATTTTACTTTTCCTTAACTGGCATTTTGGTGAGTGCAATTGGCATTGTAATATTCGGATGGAAGTCTCCACCGCCTGGCGACTGGTTTTTCTTAATCGCAGTCGGTTTATTTGGTGGCCTGGCACAATACTTGATGACCTTGAGTTATCGCCACAGTGAAATAGCAGTTGTCGCACCGCTAAAATATTTTTCAATAGCGTTTGGAGGCGTGCTTGGGTATTTTATCTGGATCGAAATTCCCGATTTGCAGAGCCTCGCGGGCATCCTGATTATCGTTTCGAGTGGCCTGTATACACTACACCGTGAAGTGCTTCATGAAAGGAAACTAAACTAATGGCCAACAAAGCCTCGAACAATATGGTTATCAACCCAAATATACGAGCTTACCTGTTACTCACCGTCACGACCGGCTGCTGGGGCGCAAATGCCATATTCGGCAAGATCGCGGTTGGCGAGATTTCTCCAATGCTACTGGTAACGCTGCGATGGTTAGGCGTGGTGATATTGCTGCTGATATTTGCACGTAAACACCTGAGACGAGACTGGCCGATACTGCGGCATCATCTCAGGTATATCTGCCTGATGGGCACGCTTGGATTTACCTTCTTCAATGCTTTATTTTATGTTGCTGCTCATTCTACCTCGGCAATCAATATCGGCATTATACAGGGCTCAATTCCTGTCTTCGTATTGTTGGGTACATTTTTGTTATTCCGGTCCAGGGCGACGCGGGTACAGATTTCAGGTGTCGCAGTCACCTTGCTTGGCGTGGTAACCGTTGCTTCCGGTGGCGACTTTACCCAGTTGGCGGGTTTGTCAATCAACCAGGGTGACTTATATATGTTAATAGCCTGCCTGTTTTACGCCGGCTATTCGATTGGACTCAGCCATCGGCCTGCAGTATCGGCGCTTGGCCTGTTCTCCAGTATCGCAGTGGTTGCGTTTATAGTTTCCTTACCCTTGCTAGCAATTGAAATAGGAAGTGACAAATTTCAAGCGCCAACGGTCACCGGTTGGGCCGTAGTGGTATTCGTGAGCCTACTCCCCTCATTGCTAGCTCAGGTATTTTTCATTCACGGAGTCAGCTTGATTGGGCCTGCAAGAGCCGGGGTGTTTGTCAACATGGTGCCGGTATTTGCTTCGATTTTGGCAGTGGTGTTTTTACACGAAAGTTTTGAAATTTACCATGCCGTTGCACTAGGACTGGTTCTGGGTGGCATTGGACTATCAGAATTGGGGAAGGCGAAATAAAAACCCACCGCACCATGGGGATAGTGCGGCGGGTTGTTGTATTAGCTTACACTTAATAATTGTTAGTTAGTAAAGAAAGATCTCGGGGGGTTCATCTGTTGCCACACCGGCACCATGGATGCTTGACTGGGAAAATAATCTGATTTTATTAACAGCAATCCTTAAAAGCATCTCAAATAGCTACTGACATTTTAAGCCCTTTTCGGTTTCCAGAGAGTATTTACTGCGATATTTTCAGCAATTAGATTCCTTAAGTTATCCGCTAGATTGATCTGGATCAATTTCTGATTGCGATAAATAGGGTAGCTTTCCAGATGGATATAGTGGAAACCTGCTAAAAGCGCGTCAGATTGCTTGATTTCTCCGCACGAAATTATATTCGCTATCTCATCAATTAAAATTTTAACCAGGGGATTTAAGATGTTGAAAAAAATTATTAAAACCGCAGCTATAATAATTGTAGCTACACTTGGCTGTGCGGGCCTCGCTACAACCGTTGCAAACGCCGATGAACCGATCAAAATCGGCACCTTTCTTTCTGTAACGGGCGGAGCTTCGTTCCTCGGTGATCCCGAGCTGAAAACCATGCAGATGTTTATCGAAGACTTGAACGCCCGCGGTGGCGTACTCAATCGGCAGATTGAGCTTATCCATTATGACACCAAGGGCAAAGCTGAAGAGGCCGGCACATTCGTCAAACGCCTGATCTCTCAGGACAAGGTCGACATCATCGTTGGCGGCTCGACTTCGGGCAACACCATGTCTGTGATCAAGCTGATTCAGAAGGCTGAAATGCCATTCATCTCGCTGGCCGGTGCCGGTGTGATCATCAACCCGGTTAAAAAATGGGTCTTCAAGACCCCGCACACTGACCGTGGTGCAGTGGAAAAAATCTTTGTAGATATGAAGTCTCGCGGCCTGACCAAAGTCGGTATGCTTTCCGGCAGTGGCGGTTTCGGAAAATCCTGTCAGAAAAACGCCAACGCTCTGGCCGGTGGTGCTGGCATCGAAATCCTTGCCGATGAAAAACACGGCAAGGGCGACACCGATATGACGCCGCAGATCACCAAGATCAAAAACACCGCCGGTGTTCAGACATTCCTGTATTGCGGGTTTGGCGCAACGACCAGCATCGTTGCCAAAAACGTTAAGCAGCTCGGCCTCAACGTTCCGCATTATCAGACCCACGGTTCGGCTTCGATGAAGTTCGTGAAAGGTGCGGATGGTGCCGCCGAGGGCGTTCGCCTGCCTGCTGCAGCCCTGCTGGTTGCCGATCAACTTGCCGACAGCCACCCTCAGAAGGCGATTACGACGGCTTATAAAGCGGCTTACGAGAGTCGTTACAATGATTCTATATCAACCTTTGGTGGTCACGCCTACGACGGTTTACTGATCGCTACACAGGCAATGGAGCGTGCAGGATCTACCGACAAGGCGGCTGTGCGTGATGAGATTGAAAAGACCAATAATCTAATAGGTGTGGATGGCATTTTTTCCATGTCTGCCGATGATCATCTTGGCCTCGACAAGAACTCCTTTGTCATGGTTGAAGTGAAAAACGGTGGCTGGAAGTTAATTCACTAATCATTCACTTAACAATACCGCCGGGCCGATCATTCACAGATCGGCCCGGCTTTTTTTGTGAGATAACATTGTGTTTGCTGAATTTCTTCAGTATTTAATATCCGGGGTAACGGTCGGTGCAATTTATGGACTGGTCGGCCTCGGATTTTCAATTATTTACAACTCCAGCCAGGTGATAAACTTCGCCCAGGGCGAGTTTGTGATGATCGGTGGCATGGCGACGGTATCATTGCTCGCCGCCGGCATACCCATGCCACTGGCAATGCTTGGCGCTGTGGCAATCGCCACAATTATCGGTATGGCGATTGAAAAACTATGTATAGAACCAAGCCGCAATGCACCCGTGGTAACTTTGATTATCATCACCATCGGCGCATCGATATTCCTACGCGGCATGGCCGAAGTCATCTGGGATCGGAATTTCCATTCCCTGACACCCATCAGTGGCGACACGCCGATAAATATCGGCGGGGCCATGTTATTACCACAATCGATCTGGATTGTCGGCAGCCTCGTAGTCGTGGTGATAGCGCTTTGGTATTTCTTCAACCGCACCCTGATGGGAAAAGCCATGTTGGCAACTTCCTATAACCGACTTGCCGCGCAGCTGGTCGGCATTCGGGTGCGCAATATTCTGTTGCTCAGCTTCGTACTGTCCTCTGCACTAGGTGCATTCGCGGGAATCTTGATTGCGCCCATCGCAATGACCTATTCCACTGTCGGCGTGATGCTTGGACTCAAGGGTTTTAGCGCCGCGATTGTCGGTGGCCTGGGCAATCCTATGGGCGCTATCGTGGGTGGCTTGATCGTGGGCATCGCCGAGGCCATGACAGCCGGCTACATTTCTTCTGCCTACAAGGACGCCGTCGCATTTATCATCATTCTCGGTGTATTATTTTTTATGCCCAACGGTTTGTTTGGACGCAAGGTGGTAGAGAAAGTTTGATGAACTGGCGTCAACCACAAACCGGAGGCATGCTCACCCTGATATTTATAGTTGTCACGCTTCCCCTGTTACTAGAAAACAATTTCCATTATGAAATTGCGATTAAAGTCGGCCTTAACGCAGCTGTGTGTATCGGCCTTAACCTGTTAATCGGTTATACCGGGCAGATTAGCCTCGGCCATGCCGGCTTTTTTGCACTAGGTGCATATGCTTCGGCTATTCTGACGGACCGATACGGACTACCGCCGATGCTGGCTATACTCGCCGGAGTCATCGGCGTCGGAACGCTATCTTTCATCATTGCCAGGCCAATCCTGAAATTAAAAGGTCATTATCTCGCCATGGGAACACTGGGTATGGGCATCATCATCTCTATTGTTCTTAATCAGGAATCGGACTTAACCGGTGGCCCGGATGGCATGTCGGTAGACAGTCTGAGCATTTTTGGCTGGGAACCGGTCACCGAATTAAACTGGTACTGGATCGTCGCCACATTTCTGGTGGTCTGTGTCTGGCTCTCGCTTAACCTGATTAACTCACCAATTGGTCGCGCCCTGCGCGCCGTACATGGTTCCGAAATTGCCGCGCGTACGATGGGCATAGATACCACGCGCTACAAGGTACTGGTGTTTGTTGTGTCTGCTGTGCTGGCCTGTATCGCAGGCAGCCTGTTTGCCCACTACAATGGCTATATTACGCCGTCGAAGGCTGATTTCTTTCATTCCATCGAACTCGTCACCATGGTTGTTCTGGGCGGAATGGCTTCGACCTTTGGCGCCGTGGTCGGTGCGACCGTCCTGACAGTCGTGCCTCAGTTCCTCACTGTGTTTGAAGATTATGAAATGATGGTGTTTGGCGGTGTCCTCATGGGGATGATGATCTTCATGCGCAAAGGACTGGTACCTACCCTTAAAGAAGCTTTCGCGAAGCGGTTCAATGACCCTGATAAAAGTTGAAAACCTGACCAAGAGCTTCGGTGGTATCACCGCGGTTAACGGCCTTGATCTCAGCATCGAGTCCGGTGGTATTGTTTCCATCATCGGTCCAAACGGGGCGGGGAAAACAACGCTTTTTAATTTGTTAAGTGGCATTTACACACCTAGCACTGGACGCATCCTGTTTGAAGGCGTTGACGTCACCGGACGATCACCGCATCAACTGGCGGCGATCGGCCTGTCGCGGACATTTCAAAATGTACAGTCTTTCATGAACATGTCGGCACTGGAAAACATCATGGTTGGTTGTCATCTACACAGCAATCGCCGCTTCATCGGCGCCCTGTTGCAGCTACCATCGATCCGAAAAACTAATGCCGAGAGTCGTAAAGCTGCTATCGAGCTGATGCTATATGTCGGCCTGAAAGCTCATATCGGGTCGCAGGCAGACGAGTTGCCCTACGGGGCACTGAAACGCCTCGAGATCGCACGCGCACTGGCAACCCGGCCTCGCGTGCTGTTGCTCGACGAACCTGCCGCGGGGCTGAATCCCAGTGAGACCCAGGAAATCGATAAACTGATCCAGGATATCGCCAGGCAAGGTACTACAGTAATGCTAGTCGAGCACGACATGAAACTGGTGATGGGTATCAGTGACCGGATTATTGTGCTTGACCGCGGAAAGTGGCTGGCCGAGGGCACGGCTGAGGAAATTCGGCATAACCATGATGTGGTCGGAGCCTATCTGGGCCAACAGGGACGGAATCGCTGATGTTGTTATCTATTTCAGGATTGAGTGCACATTACGGACGCATCCGCGCCCTCAACAATGTTGACCTGCAGGTGGCTGAAGGTGAACTCGTGGCACTTGTCGGTGCCAACGGGGCGGGCAAAACGACCTTGATGCGTACCATTTCCGGGGTGCAAAACGCCAGCTCGGGCACGATCAGGTTTGATGGCAAGGACATCACTAAACTATCAGCCGCCGAGCGGGTCCGCCTTGGCATCGCGCAAGTCCCGGAAGGCCGTCAGGTGTTTGCGCCGATGAGCGTGGAAGATAATCTGCTGCTTGGCGCTTTTACCCGAACCAGGGCCGAGTCCGCAGAAGGCTTAGAAATGGCCTACTCGATGTTTCCCATATTGAAGAATCGTCGCAAACAACAGGCTGGTACCCTGTCCGGCGGCGAACAGCAAATGCTCGCCATCTCGCGCGCCCTTATGGCAAAACCTCGCTTATTATTACTAGATGAGCCCAGTATGGGCCTGTCACCGCTACTGGTTGATGAAACATTTGATAACATCGTGCGCCTGCGCGCGAATGGCACAACCATTTTTATTGTCGAGCAAAATGCGTTCAAGGCGCTGTCCATCGCCGAACGCGGCTACGTCATGGAAACGGGAAGAACCATTCTCGAAGACAAGGGCCTCGCCCTGCTCGATAACGATGCAGTAAAGGCCTCATATCTGGGTGTTTAACGGTTGAATTCTAGCCCAGATCGCGCAGGTCTATGACTCTTTTGGCTTTACCCATGGAACGCTCAATTTTGCCGACAGGAACCACACGCACACCGATTCCCATGCCAGTCGCCGTCTTCACGTGTTTCTTCAGTAGCGTGGCGCAGTCATCAGCCAGCCTGTCCAGCTCGCTCTCTAATTTTGGCTTGATCTCGACTATAACATCGAGGCTATCCAGCGCACCTTCGCGGCGGACTTCCAGCAGGTAGTGTGGTGACAGACGCTCATCAAGCAGGATCTGTTCTTCGATCTGGGAAGGAAAAACGTTAGCACCCTTGATAATCAGCATGTCGTCGCATCTCCCGGTGACCTTTTCCATACGCCGCATGGAGCGCGCAGTACCAGCCAGCAGGCGGGTCAAATCACGGGTGCGGTAGCGAATAATCGGAAAGGCTTCCTTGGTCAACGAAGTAAACACTAACTCACCTTTCTCACCATCAGGGACAACTTCGCCGGTGGCCGGATCGACAATTTCCGGATAAAAATGATCTTCCCAGATATGCAGTCCATCCTTGGTCTCCACGCATTCACAGGAAACACCCGGGCCAATAACTTCGGAGAGGCCGTAGAGGTCAAGCGCCTGCATATCAAAACGACGTTCGATTTCGGTACGCATCGCCTCGGTCCACGGCTCGGCGCCATGCATACCAATTTCAATAGAACTTGAACGCGGATCAATTCCCTGGCGTTCAAACTCATCTGCAAGGGCGAGCAGATACGAGGGCGTGACCATGATTACGCGAGGCTTGAAATCCTGAATCAACTGTACCTGTCGCTCAGTCTGGCCGCCGGACATGGGGATTACCATACAGCCCAGGCGCTCCGCACCATAGTGCGCACCCATGCCGCCGGTAAACAGGCCGTAACCGTAGGCCACATGAACAATATCGCCACGCCTGACACCCGCAGCACGCATCGATCGCGCCATCAGGTCAGACCAGTTATTGATGTCGTTTGCGGTATAACCAACCACCGTCGGCTTACCGGTGGTGCCGCTCGAAGCGTGGATACGTACAACCTCTTCGCGTGGCACGGCGAACATACCAAACGGATAATTACGCCGTAAATCTTCTTTTGTCGTAAACGGGAATTTCGCCAGGTCGGCCAGTGTCTTCAGATCATCTGGGTGAACACCGGCATCATCAAATAAGCGACGGTATTCTTCCACATTGTCATAGGCGTGGCGCAGACTCCACTGTAGGCGATCCAGTTGCAAAGCTGATATTTCGTCCCGGCTGGCATATTCAATTGCATCGAGCATATCCCTGGTAGGTGGCGCAACGTGCATGGTATCCCCTTATTTATGGTCTAAATGTTTAAAAAATATTCGCCAGGGTCATAATCCTGGCTTCCAAAATATCAGCACTACGGCGTTCAGGATTCAGTCCTGGCAGCGACTCCCCAGTAATCACCCTCGACGTTCCCTGGAATACGACAACGACATGCCCGCCATCCAGGGCTTGATATGCAAAACACTATTCCGAGTTACCTCGCAGAGCTCTGATCTGCTGCGCCCGAGGTTAATGCATAACCCTTCACGAAGGCTGTTAGATTGAGATCAAGAAAACGTTGCGGCACGCCTGCGGAAATAGTTTGTTGCAGAACCTCATAGTCACACCAGCTATTGATCCCGGCAAAGGCACCGAGGGCGATTATATTGGTGACACGCTCATTACCCATGGCAAGGGCGGTTTCGCTGAGTGGTAATTTGTGGACCTGCAAATTTTCCTCTGGAATCT
>CBDUSZ010000115.1:0-10469 GCA_965370015.1 uncultured bacterium
CCTCACCTGATACACTGATAGCTAATCAGTCTATCGAGAGAGACACAAGGGCCGATATTATTCGTTCGCCTGAAGCTGCATTATTAATACGGTATATCCAGCGCATAGCTGATGTAATCCATCAGCGGTTTCGCGGCCTTAAATGTTGTTTCGACTTCGTCGATAAAATGCCTGTGTAAAATTAATTCAGGCTCTTCATGGCGTATCACGAGGAAGCTTTTACGCTTCAAATCTTCGATATGTTGATGCTCTGGATCAAAGCCTTTCGGAGGGCGTTTTAATCCATCACCGCTGATCCCGCCGCAGAGTTTTCTAATCGTTCTGGCGGTTTTGATTTTATGCCACGCATGTGGATTATCGACAATCGTATCGCGTATTTTGATCAGCTCTGAGTTGGGTGGTAACCATATACCGGCGCCTATAACTACTTCCGCGGCAGACAGATGTATATAAAAGCCCGGCGTGTGGGCATCTTTGCCCAGTTCATGGCGGAACTGGCAGGCCGCGTGTAATTTGTATGGGCTCTTGTCTTTGGAAAATCGTACATCCCGGTAGATACGAAACATAGAGCCACCATGTGGCCTCGGATCGGCAATATAGTGTTTCGAAATTCGCTTCAATCGTGGTGCTATTGCCTCGATGAATTGAGTCATTGGCTGCACTACCGACTGAAGATATTCAGACTTATGTTCATTAAACCATTCACGATTGTTATTTTTAGCTAATGATTCGAAGAATTTTATAAAACTGGGGTCGAACATAGCTCCCACACCTTGCCTTGGTTATTTGAATTATATTAGCAGATTGGGAATTTAGCGGAACCCAGGGTCAGGTTCCTGCTGCTACCGATCCAAATTAAACTATGCTTCAACCCGGGCTGGTGAAACCTGTTGCGGGTTTGAACTATGGGTTCTGGCAGCAACCCGAAAGCCATAACACCGTGCTTGAAGTAATCAGCTTAGGGCTGCAGACGGATAATCTACGGTTGTAAAGATTATTGAATTTGACGGCTGCATCGGTGAACGATGATCAGGCTGTCTGAGTGAACAGGTGATGACCGTAGAATAAAATCCATTCGACCGATCAACTGGGCAATTGACTGGAAAGCCACTATAGTTGTTTATATTAAAGATAATGCGGGCCTCGCGCCCATTACTCGACACCAGGTGTGGGGAGCCAGCTCAAATGAAAGCCGATGTTAAAACCGCTACAGAAATCGGTCGCAGAAATTTTATTAAAGCCACTACAGCGGCAGCTGCTGCCGCCGCCGCGGGTCCCTGGATTATTAGTTCCGAGGTGCTGGCTGCATCTGGACAGGTCAACTGCGCTATCTGGACCGATTATATCCCAGCTAAAGTAATCGCTGACTTCACCAGGAAAACCGGCATAAAGGTAAATTACAGGAAACTCGGTTCCAATGAAGAACTGATCAATCAGATGAAGGCGACTAAAGGTGATGGCGTTGATTTGTGTAGCCCAACTTCTAACCGTTCGCATCAGTGGCAGCCTCTTGATTTACTCCAGCCTTTCGATTATGCCCGTATCTCCAATATCAAAAACATCAATCCCGTGGTTCTTAAAGTTGGCGCTACCGAGTGGAATTTCGGGGGCAAGGGTACGCACCTGCTGCCATTAATATGGGGAACAGAAGCGATTGCCTGGCGTACGGATTTATACAGTCCTCCCGGGGGGATTCCAAGCTACGGCAATATCTGGGACAGAGCTAATAAAGGCAAAACCATGATTCGCGCCTATAGCGGCATGGTGGGTGCCGGCCTGTACATGGAGACGATCGGCGCGTTGTCTGCGGGTGACGTCTGGAAAGCTTACACCAGCGAAGACACCATGCGGCGTGTCTGGACTAAGATTACAAAGTTCTGTGTTGTTCGCCAGTCGCAAATCAAAATGTTCTGGGAAGACCCCGCTAGCCAGAAAAAGGGCCTGCTGAATGATGGTGTTATCGTCGGACAAGCCTGGGATGGCCCCGCACTTGCAATGAAGTCACAAGGTGAGCCAGTGAATTATCAGGCACCGAAAGAAGGTGCGCTGGCATGGCTGGATGGCCTCGCGATGTCAGCATCGGCAAACAATGTTGAAGAAGCCTACGAATTGATCAACTTCATATTTGATCCAGTAGTAGCGGGCAAGTCGATTGATATACATGGGTATAACTCTGCAGTTTTAGGCGCAGATAAATATGCTAACTCGGCTTACCAGAAAGACTTTGCCGAAGCTTATCCTGGTGATGCACTGGCCAGGCTCAATCCGTGGCCTGCGGAGCCACTCTGGTATTCAGCAGCGAGTACCGAATTCACCAATCAATTACTTTACCTTTAATCTAAACACTTCTAGATTGCCCTGTTGAGTAAATTTAACGCCGCCTCGTGTAATTGCGGCGTCGCAGCAGCAATTACCTGCGACCCTGAAGATAGCCCGAGTGAATTACCCTGCCAGTCGCTGATGATACCGCCAGCCTGTTCCACGATTGGTACCAATGGCAGGTAATCAAATGGGTACAAAGTAGATTCGACCACAAGGTCTGCCCAGCCGCCTGCCAGCATCGCGTAGGTATAGCAGTCTCCGCCATAGCGGCGATATCGAATTTGATTGCTTAGCGATTCAAACTGTCTAAATTCCTCGGCATTAAAAAAATCTGGCGACGATGTCAGCAGGCTGGCAGTCGACAGATCCTGACATTGACTCGTATGACAGGTGTTGCCGTTGACGGTTGTTGGGCCGCATCGATCTGCAAACCAGATTTCATTTAAAGCGGGCATGCAAAGACCGCCTGCCTGTACGACGCCATCCTCGACAAAACCTAGCAGGCAACCGAACAGGGGGTTGCCGAATAAAAAACTTTTAGTACCGTCTATCGGGTCTATAACCCAGGTTCCGCCTTCACCGCTAGTTCGACCCTGCTCCTCCCCGTAAATAGCATGGGTGGGAAAACGTTCAGTTAATCGATTGCGGATTGTCTGCTCGATTTCGCGATCGGCAATAGTCACAGGCGAGTCATCTGCTTTTACCTCAACACTGACAGGCTGCCTGAAATAATGTAGAGCAATTTTTGACGCAGTTGCGAGCTGGTCATGAATAAACGCGGATATTAATTTGGATTGATTTGGCATCGATAATTGATCGTCTGATATAAATTTACCCAGGCACTATAACTGGCAGTAAGTTGGTACTATTAGTATTCCAATTTTGGATAATAGTGTATTTCAATAATGGCGGCATGGTTAACGTATATTTGTCAGATTCATATCCGGGTTAAATTCAGCAGGGTTTGGTTGATGGCATTTGCACAAATGGACATTTGGGCAGGGCGGTCCTGAGCACATGGCAGTACATTGAATGTACCATCGGTCATCCTACGGAGTTTGCCAGGTGCAATGAAAAGCCCATGCTTCATACAAGCACAGGCTTTTCATCTGAGGTGCGCAGTAGTCGATAATTACGTTTAAACGTAATCTTTGTACTTCTCAAGAAAACGAATTGGCTTCGCCAGCGCATCTTTGCGGAATGGGTCACCCAATTCGCGGGTGCACATGATCTCGATGATCGTGGTCTTGCCATGGTTCATCTGCGCATCGACTGCTTTTTTCAACGCGGGCCCGACATCATCGAGTTGGTCGACAACGATCCCCTCTGCGCCCATTGAGCGGGCGATCCTCGTCCAGCTTTCACCGCCGAGCTCGTCAGCGACAAAGCGGCGATTATAAAAATCCACCTGGTTTTTCTTCTCGGCGCCCCATTGGCGGTTGTGAAATACAACTGCGGTGACTGGAATATTGTGACGCACACAGGTCAAAGTTTCCATCATGCTCATTGCCCAGGCACCGTCACCGGCATAGGAAATCGCGGGACGCTCAGGCGCAGCACACTTGGCCCCAATCATCGTCGGAAAAGCATAACCACAGTTACCAAAGCTCATCGGCGCAAAGAAACTGCGTGGTTTTTCGAAGCGCAGGTAGCTATTAGCAACCGAGTTAATATTGCCGATATCGGTCGATACCATGGCGTCTTCCGGCATTGCCTTTTCAAGTTCGCGTAGTACCTGGCGAGGATGCAGCCAGTTACCTGCTTCGCCCTTTTGCTCTTCGATCATATCGAGGCTGTAAGCATCTTTTTCGTGTGTCCAGTTATCCAGCTCCTCTTCCCAGGCCGCTTTTTCCGCAGCAATATCTTTTGCACGAGCTTCTTTGCTGGCATCACAGATCAGCGTCTTATCGCTAATTCGAGCGAGCAATGCGATCGCGCATGCTTTGGCATCGCCGCAGATGCCAACCGAAATTTTCTTTACTAGTCCAAGCATTTTATTGTCTGCATCGACCTGAATGATTTTGGCGTCTTTAGGCCAGTAATCCATATCATGTTGTGGCAGAGTACCAAAGGGTCCGAGGCGAGTGCCGAGTGCGAGTACTACGTCGGCTTTTGAGATCAGTCGCATCGCTGCCTTTGAGCCCTGGTAGCCCAGAGGTCCACACCACAGTTGGTGGCTGGCAGGGAACGAATCATTATGCAGATAGCTGTTCACTACTGGCGCGCCGAGACGCTCGGCGAGCGCCTTGCATTCTTCGATGGCGTCACCCATGACGACACCACCACCGGATACGATCACCGGGTTTTTCGCCTGGGCCAATAATTCTGCTGCCTCATTCAGGCTGGCCTCACCACCAGCACCGCGGTCAAGACGGGCTGGATCAGGAATTTCGACGTCGATTTCACCGTAGAAATAATCGCGTGGAATATTCAGCTGGGTCGGACCCATTTCAGACATCGCGCGGTCAAAACAACGCGCGGTATATTCGGCCATACGATTAGGGTTGTTGACGTGACCCTGGTATTTGGTGAATTCCTGGAACATCGGCAATTGATTGGCTTCCTGGAATCCACCCAGGCCTATGCCCATGGTGCCGGTCTCCGGAGTAATAACGACTACTGGCGAGTGCGCCCAGAAAGCAGCGGCGACAGCAGTCACGCAGTTACTTATTCCGGGGCCATTTTGACCGATGACAACACCGTGACGTCCACTGACGCGAGAATAACCATCGGCCATGTGCGCAGCACCCTGCTCGTGTACTACCGGTATCAGGCGGATCCCGGCGGGAGCAAATATATCCATTGCATCCATAAACGCCGACCCCATGATGCCAAACATGTCGGTGACATTATTCGATACCAGGGTTTCAACAAATGCTTCACTTGGGGTCATTTTCATAACAGTATCCTCAGTATTACCTTAGTCAATCAGAGCCTGACCGGATCAGTTCTCTTGTTATATGGAGTGTGTATGCCATCGTAACACCTATAACTCATATAGATGAGCTATAGGATGCCATTAAACCCGAGCTGCAGTCAAGATAATGCAGCCAGGGGCAGCCGTCGAATGTAGTGCAAAATAGGCAAGTTTAGAAATTACGGGTAGTACCAGCCAGGGTATTTTAGTGATACCAAGCCTGGTCTGGATGCCGCAGCCTGTCGTCAGAGCATTTTATGGATCAGATCGGCGAGTTTTTTTATTCCCGGTTCGATTTTTTTTGCCGCGATAGACGAATAACCAAGGCGAAAGAAATTCTGCGGTGGATTGGCTTGCATAAAACAGATATCGCCGGACTCGATCAGAATACTGTCTTCGCGGGCATTTTTTTTCAGTTCGCGTGTATCGAGTTGTTCAGGTCCTTTAACCCAGTAGGATGTGCCACCAAACGATGGAATGCGTGATGATTCGGGTAAATATTGATGCAGCGCATCCCCCATCAGCTGCCAGCGCTGCTGATAAGTCTGGCTCAGTCGGCGTATCAGTGAATCGTGATGGCCCATAGACAAAAAAAGCGCTACCAGGCGTTGGTTGTTGGCAGGTGGGTGGCGCACCATTAGCCGTCGCAGTGCCCTGGCCTCTTTTATCAAGGCGCGTGATCCAACCATGTAGCCAATCCTCAGACCGGGCGCCAGTGTCTTCGACAGGCTGCCAACGTAAATCACTCGATTATTGCTATCCAGGCTTTTAAGCGCGGGCGTTGGTTCGCTGACGAAATTGATTTCGCTTTCATAATCATCCTCAATAATAAGGAAATCATGTGCCTGGGCATCTTTCAGTAATCGTACGCGACGCTCTATCGGCATGGTCACCGTGGTGGGCGACTGATGACTGGGTGTGATATAAACGAATTCACAGTCATTGACTTTTTTACCCGGAATAACCCCGTTTTCATCGACGGCAAGTGGTACCACTTTAGGCGACTTGAGCGCAAAAATATTGCGTGCATCGGCGTATCCCGGATTCTCAATGCCGATATGACTGTCTTTGTTAATCAATAAATCAGCCAGAATATATAAGGCCTGTTGAGCACCCATGGTGATCAGAATTTCATCGCGCGCGGCCCATACTCCACGCCGCGGTAAAATTCGTGCCTGAATTTGCTCGATTAACAAAGGGTCATCGGTATCGATTCTATCCGGGGTCACATCCAGAATGTCACTCACACTGAGCGCCTGGCGACAGCAGTCGCGCCAGTCCGCAATCGGGAACAGCTCTGGATCTAGTTGGCCGAATAGAAACGGATATTGATACTTTTTCCAGTCTACCGGCTTTATAATATTGCGTTGCCGTGACGGATGAAATTTAATATGGCGGTCCCAGTCGGGCTGGTATGCCTGATTACGGTTAGTCGTCGGCTTGAGTTTGACTCGACCATCGAGCATGGTTTTATCGATGAAATAACCACTGCGCTCGCGCGATATCAGATAGCCTTCGTCGATCAGTTGCTGATAAGCCAATACCACCGTATTACGGGCAATGCCTAAATGCTTTGCCAGTTCCCGGGATGACGGCAAGGGTATTTCTAACGGCAGTTTGTCATCGAGGATCGCCGACACGATCATTTCGCGTAATTGGCGTTGGTAACTGACCTTACGTTCACGCGATATGTTAAACAGGCGGTTCCACATCATATGGTCCTGCCGGTTGTGCGCTGTTTTAACTCTTATATTGGTCACGGCAATCAGGCTAAGGGTGGGTAAGCTGGATTTGGCATCATCGATAGATACCTTCTGGCTCTATTGTATCGCGATAGAATGAATTTAGCTTCATGTTAGAAGGCTATTCATTCAATTCAGGCCGAATTGGAGATGAATACCAATATTTATAGCGCATGGCGGTTAACCCTGGAGTGCATCCAGATGCCGTGTAAACCTGGAGAATGCAATGAAACCATACGATTTAAGCGAGATAGTCGGTATTGACAAAAGCCATATCTGGCACCATTTAAGCCAGCATAAACCACTGCAAACGACCGATCCAATGGTAATAGTCGAAGGCAAGGGTATGCGCGTTAAAGACATCAATGGGCGCGAGTATCTGGATGCGGTTTCGGGTGGTGTGTGGACTGTAAACGTCGGTTATGGGCGCGAGAGTATTGCTGACGCGGTGCGTGATCAGCTGGTAAAAATGTGCTATTTCGCCAATTCTGCCGGTAATATCCCCGGCGCACAATTTGCCGATAAACTGATCGAAAAAATGCCGGGATTGAGCCGCGTTTATTATTCGAATTCGGGATCTGAAGCCAACGAAAAAGGCTACAAACTGGTGCGCCAACTTGCGGCACTGAAAAATAACGGCAAAAAGCACAAGATAATTTATCGTGACCGTGACTATCACGGCACTACGATTACAGCCCTCTCATCCTGTGGTCAGTCGCAACGCAAAGATCAGTACGGGCCGTTTACACCGGGATTTATCGAAATGCCACATTGCCTGGCGTATCACTCGCCAAATGGTGATGACCCTGATTTTGGTGTGCAATCCGCGCGCGAGCTGGAAAAGATAATTTTACGCGAGGGTCCGGATACGGTTGGTTCGGTCTGTCTGGAACCGGTCACTGCCGGCGGCGGGGTGATCGTGCCACCTGAAGGTTACTTCGAAACCATCCAGGAGATATGCAAAAAATACGGTGTGTTATTGCATATCGACGAAGTGGTCTGCGGCATGGGGCGCACCGGTAAATGGTTTGGTTACCAGCATTTTGGTGTTAAGCCCGATATCGTCACCATGGCGAAAGGCCTTGCCAGTGGTTATGCGGCGATTTCCGTAACTGTCACCACCGAAGACCTGTTCAATGAGTTTCTTGCCGAGCCGAGCGAGACTATGCACTATTTCCGCGACATTAGCACCTTTGGTGGCTGCACCGCCGGACCGGCGGCAGCACTGGAAAATTTGCGCATCATCGAAGCTGAAAATTTACTCGATAACGTGAATAAGATGGGTGATTACCTGATGGACCAGTTGCTCGAGTTACAGCAAAAACACCCGATTATTGGAGATGTTCGTGGCAAGGGCCTGTTTGTGGGCGCTGAGTTGGTGAAAGATCGAAATACCCGTGAGCCGGTTGACGAGTCGGTGGCAGCAGCGGTGGTCGCCGATTGCCTGAAACAGGGAGTTATGATCGGACGTACCAATCGCAGTTTGCCCGAATTCAATAATACCTTGTGTTTGAGCCCGGCGTTGATTTGTAGCAAAGATGAGCTTGATGAAATCATAACCTCAATTGACGTTGCTCTTGGAAATCTTGCAGATTAACTATGACAGAAAAGGCCGGTATATCCGGCCTTTTCTGCCACTCTACGGGCATCACTGCCCGTAGACCCACCAAAAAGGAACTCGCGCACCTACTGTTGATTGACTACCGAGCAACCAAATCACTGGTGTGCGAAAAAACTTCTACTTAAATTTATTCTAGTCGAAATATTGATACTGATTTTGAATTAAAAAAGCTTATAATTTGGCGCCAATAGTGAATCTGCTGAATAAAGCCGAGACACGAAAACTACACTTTAATGCCGGGGAATATTGTGGAAAGAGAAGCAATGAATTTCGATGTGGTCATCATCGGTGCTGGCCCATCCGGATTGTCTATGGGTATCCGACTCGCGCAGCTTGCGCAGCAACAGGAACGCGAACTGACGATTTGTATTCTCGAAAAGGGTTCCGAGGTAGGGGCGCATATATTGTCCGGTGCGGTGCTCGAACCGCGGGGGTTGGATGAATTGATCCCCGACTGGAAAGACAGGGGCGCGCCACTAAATGTGCCGGTCAAATCGGATAAGTTTCTATTCCTCACTAAAGCCAGAGCGATTGCGCTGCCAACCCCGCCGCAGATGCACAATGAAGGCAATTACATCATCAGCCTGGGTAATTTTTGCCGTTGGCTTGCCGAGCAAGCCGAAGAACTTGGGGTCGAAATTTTCCCCGGATTTGCCGCAGCCGAAATTCTCTATGATGAATCGGGCGCGGTGCGCGGTGTTGCAACGGGTGATATGGGTATAGGAAAAGACGGACAAGCGACTGATAATTTTGAACCCGGTATAGAACTGGTCGGGCGTCAAACAATTTTTGCCGAAGGTTGCCGCGGATCGCTGAGCAAACAATTGATGGAGACCTTTGGTTTGCGCGACGGGGTGGAACCACAAACTTACGGTATAGGTATCAAAGAACTGTGGGAAATTAAACCCGAAAAGCACGACGAGGGCAGTACCTTGCATACCATAGGTTGGCCGTTGAAATCGGATACTTATGGTGGCTCGTTTATATATCATATTGCGGACAACCAGGTATCAGTCGGTTTTGTCATCGGACTTGACTACAATAATCCACACCTTAACCCGTTCGAGGAATTTCAGCGCTTCAAGAATCACCCGAATATTCGCCCAACTTTTGAAGGCGGCAAACGTATTTCATACGGTGCCCGAGTAATTTCCGAGGGCGGCATACAGTCGATACCAAAACTAACCTTTCCAGGCGGTCTGTTGATAGGCGATACCGCCGGGTTCCTCAATGTGCCCAAAATTAAGGGAACCCATACTGCGATCAAATCTGCGATGGTTGCAGCCGAGGCGGTCTTCGAGTTATTGCCGGTTGAATATGATGAAGAGAATCCAGGGCCAGCACTCGAAGCCACGGCTTATCCCGAGGATTTGAAAAAAACCTGGCTATGGAGTGAGTTACATAAAGTGCGCAACATTCGACCCGCCTTTCAAAAAGGTCTATGGGCAGGTCTTGCTAATGGGGCCCTGGAGTCCTATGTTCTACGTGGCAAAGCACCCTGGACGTTTGCGCATCATAAGGACCACGAGCAGCTCGGTAACATGAAAGACTATGCCAAAATCGACTATCCAAAGCCAGATAATGAAGTCACCTTTGATCGGCTGTCGTCGGTATTCCTGTCGAGCACCTACCACGAAGAAGACCAGCCTGCACATCTGAAACTGAAAGACGACAGTATTCCGATCGAACTCAACCTGGCGCAATTCGACGCACCGGAGCAGCGTTATTGCCCGGCAGGCGTCTATGAGATCATCGAATTAGATGGTAAACCAGCATTACAGATTAATGCGCAAAACTGCGTGCATTGTAAAACCTGCGACATTAAGGATCCGAGCCAGAATATTAACTGGACGGTGCCGGAGGGAGG
>CBDUSZ010000116.1:0-10467 GCA_965370015.1 uncultured bacterium
CGATGTAATCATGTCGAACTGCGTGATTAACCTGTCACCCGACAAAGCATCTGTATATGGCGAAGCTTTCCGCGTGCTGAAACCCGGTGGTCGGTTAGCGATATCAGACGTGGTGACGATGGCGGATCTTCCCGAGGAGGCGCGGGGTGATCTTGCGCAATATGCAGCATGCGTCTCAGGTGCTGCCTCGATAAACGAACTCAAGGATATTCTCACCAGGGCCGGTTTTGAGAGCATCCGTATCCAGCCGAAAGACGGAGCGCGTGACATTCCCGACACCTGGAAATCCGGTAGCGATATTAGTGACTACACGGTTTCAGCCATTATCGAGGCGGTTAAGCCGTCGGCTGATGGCTGTGCAAATTGACCGATTTCGCAATCGCGGAATTCCCTATAACATAAAAGGAGCTAAATCATGACTACATTAACCAGGTCAATTGAAACCCATCACAAGACTATCATTTTATCACTGTTGTCATTGATAGCCGTATTCCTGCTTGCCTGCTCACTCCATGATGTATTACCTAACTGTCATTATGTTTTTGGCTGTGATCACGGCTTTCATGGCATCAATTAATAAAGTCGAAGGTGGGCGCTCGTTTCAGAGCAAGAGCATATTACTGACCACTGCTTATCGCTTTAAAATGAATAACGGCGCCCACTTTTTGCCTTTTAACTTCCATTTCAAGCGTCTATTTGACATCATCACTGGATGAAGGAACTAGCCATATTTCCTGCTCTAATAACTCTCCTGTGTGCTACTCCAGCCGCATTGAAAAAGGTGAACTCGTCATGCCGCAATTCGCTGCCAACCTAAGCTGGCTTCTACAGGAATACCCCTGGCTTGAGCGGTTTGCCGCCGCGCGCCAGCTTGGTTTCAAGGCGGTCGAATGTCAGTTCCCCTACGAACATCCGGCAGACCAGCTTGCCGAATCATGTGCTGCTGCGGGGCTGGAATTCATTATGTTTAATGCTCCCCCAGGTGACATGGCAGCCGGTGAATACGGCCTGTCCGGATTGCCGGGTAGAAAAGCCGAGTTCCAGGATAGTATGGGTATTGCGCTGGATTACGCAGTGACCCTGCGTAGCCGATTTATTCATGTGCTGGCGGGAATTGTCCCTGATGATCAAAGCCGTGAGCGCTGTCGCGAGGTATATATCGAAAATCTTGGCTGGGCAGCGACCCAGGCCGAGGACAATGGAATCGGTATTCTAATCGAGCCTATTAACACCTTCGAACGCCCCGGCTATTTGACCACGTTAACCTCCGATGCTGCACAGGTAATCAGCCTGCTGGATCGCCCAAATCTCGGTATTCAATTCGATTTCCACAATGCCCAGCTGATGGAAGGTTACATTACGCGTTCGCTCGAAACCCACATCGACGCGATCAAACACATGCAGATTGCAGGGATTCCAGGCCGCACGCCGCCGAGCCAGGGAGAATTGAACTATCCCTATTACTTCGATCTTGTTGATCGGCTAGCCTATAACGGATGGATTGGTTGCGAATATCGACCCAACGGTACCGGCGAAGAAGCGACCAGAGTCTCGCTCGAATGGGCATCAGATTTCGGACTTGGGTAGCGGCTTTGCTGGTTTGAATTCGCTGTTTACTGTTGGACAATTAAGGTTGAAATCCTGGGAAATTAATGAAGCACAAAACAACATTACTACATTATTTGGGTATAGATTTGAACCCGAATACTCATCACGAGAAAATCATATCTGCTATTGGCGGGTGTGTTGGAATTTTCCTGGTTTATACCCTGAGTAACTGGCTGGTTGGTGCTGAAGCAGCTGTCTTTATCATTCCCTCGATGGGGGCCTCTGCGGTGCTGCTTTTTGCCATTCCTCACAGCCCCCTGTCGCAGCCCTGGAACGTATTCGGTGGACATATTATTTCTGCCACGGTGGGTGTGCTCTGTGCGCAGTTTATTCCTCTGGAAAGTATTGCCGTTGCGGCAAGCGTGGGACTGGCGATAGCAGCGATGTACTACGCACGCTGTATTCATCCTCCGGGCGGCGCCACGGCGCTTACTGCGGTTATCGGTGGCGCACAAATTGATGCGTTGGGGTTCGAATACATCTTTAGCCCGGTGCTGGTGAATATACTGGCGATACTGATTATGGCATTGCTATTTAATTATTTATTTAAATGGCGGAGATACCCGTCTTACCTGACCCTAAAGGATAAGAAACCGACTTCACCCGTAGAAGTTTATGGGCCGATCGATCATGCCGACCTGGTTTATGCGCTGAGTGAAATTGATTCTTTTATAGATGTGACCGAAGAAGACCTGTTGAGAATATATAAACTGGCAACAGGCAGGGAGGTGGGCGCTGGTACCGGGTCGGATAAAAACCACGGGTGACGAGGATCTGGCCTGACTCGCCTATCTGTTGAAAGCGGCTAGGATTTTAGCGCTTTATCCCAACGGGTGATCTTTTTATCGACGTCGGGCTTTGGCGGACTCGGCCAAATTCTTTTTTCCGTACCGAGATAAATAAAACCAATTATCTTCTCGCTTGACGCCAGCCCCAGCGCCTTGCAGACGCTACTGTCATAGGCATTGTCACCGGTTAACCAGATCGAACCAAACCCCATCGCATTGCTCGCCAGCAATACGTTGTGTGCTGCGGCACCGGCACTTAACATTTGCTCGACCTGCGGTATCTTCGGGTTGTCTGTCAGGCTGGCGACCACTACCACAATCAAGGGTGAACGCAGTGGTTTGTCTTTTTGTTTGGCAACATAGGCTTCACTCACTTCCGCGTCGCGGCGTTTAACTGCCGCTGCAAATACTTCCGCCAGCGCGTGGCGTGCGTCGCCACGAATGGTGATGAACCGGTAGGGGCATAGCCTGCCGTGGTCGGGGGCATGCATCGCCACTTCAATTATTTGCCTTAATTGGGTATCGTCGGGCGCCGGGTCGGTCAATTCTTTGGCGGGCGTCGAATGACGCGCTAAAAGTTGCAACTGCTGGTCCATTTATTAAGTCGGATTGATCAAAAGGCCTGTCATTATAGCCAAATCCGGGTGGGGGGACAGAATCAAGATAAATGGAAGTGTACTGGATTCAGTGGTTCCCTGGATAAAGTGATAAACTCGGCTTTTTTGTAAACCCGCCATTTCCAGTTGATGATTCGATACCAGATTTCCAGCCTTAACCCTGCCACGCACTATTTTGAAATCAGGCTCCTGATCGAGCATCCCGATCCCGACGGGCAGTGTTTGCGCATGCCTAACTGGATTCCCGGCAGTTACATGATCCGTGATTTCGCTAAAAATATTGTCAGCATGAGTGCACACAGTAGTGACCGGAACATCGCTATCCGACAGCAGGATAAATCAAACTGGCGACTGGATCCCTGTACTGAACCGTTAACCATAGATTATCAGGTTTACGCCTGGGATTTATCGGTGCGCGGCGCTCACCTCGATCAGACACACGGCTATTACAATGGTACCAGTGTTTTTCTCGAAGTCGTCGGGCAATCGCAGCAACCCTGTGAAGTGCTGATTGAAAAACCTGCCGCAGCTTATTGCAAAGACTGGAAGCTTGCCACTAGCTTGCCAGCAAAAAATGCAGCAGCATTTGAATTCGGACTCTATGTAGCGAGTGATTACGACGAGCTAATCGACCATCCGGTAGAGATGGGCGGATTTACCCGGATTCGCTTTGAGGCCTGCGGTATACCACACGATGTTATTCTGAGTGGCCGATTTCGTTGCGACGAGGACAGGCTGAAAAAGGATTTAACTAAAATATGTGAACACCATATCCGCTTTTTTGGCGAGCCAGCACCGATGGATTATTACCAGTTTCAGGTGATGGTGGTGGGATCGGGCTACGGTGGGCTGGAACATCGCTCGAGCACCAGTTTGATGTGCGCTCGAGACAGTTTGCCGCAACCGGGTGAAACCGAGGTGAGCGAGGATTACCGGGATTTTCTCGGGCTGTGCAGTCACGAATATTTCCATACCTGGAATATAAAGCGTATTAAACCAGTGGTTTACCAGCCCTACGATTTACAGCAGGAGGTATATACCGAACTGCTGTGGGCGTTTGAGGGCATCACTTCTTATTACGATGATCTTGCGCTGGTGCGCTGTGGGCTGATCGATGAGACCTCTTACCTGGAACTGCTGGCCCAGACCGTGACACGGGTGCAACGAGGCAAGGGCAGCACTCGGCAGTCAGCGGCGGAATCGAGCTTTAATACCTGGACCAAATTCTATAAACAGGATGAGAATGCGCAAAATGCTATCGTCAGCTATTACGCCAAAGGCTGCCTGATCGCACTGTGTATCGACTTAAAAATGCGCCAGCTGAGTGATTCGCAATACAGTCTGGACGATGTCATGCAGCAGTTGTGGAAAAGTTGGAAACAGCGCGGGGAGGGCATAGAGGCGAATACCATCCAGGACCTGGTCTGTTCAATCCTGGGTGACGACCTGCATGACTTCATGCAAACACTGATTTATTGCAGTGATAAATTACCGCTTCAGGAGTTGCTCGCCAGCGTCGGCATCATGATGAATTTCCGTCCCGCCAGTAATCAAAAAGATAAGGGCGGCAAAGAAATCGAAGGGTCGCTCCCCAGGGTCGATTTCGGTGCTTTTGTCGAGGAGAAGAATGCTGGCCTGCAAATACTGCGCGTGAGCGAGAACGGCTCGGCACAGGCAGCGGGCCTGTCGGCCAAAGATGAAATCATAGCGGTTAATGATTTAAAATTAACCCTGGCGCAACTCGAGCAAAAGTTATTGTTGGCTGCCGTCGGCGAGCAATGGAAAATTCACGCGTTCAGGCGCGACGAATTGATGGAGTTTGAGTTGAGCCTGCAAGCGGCGAAAAATGACACCGTGGTATTGCAGCCGGGAGAACCGAAGCAGCAACGACGCGCCTGGTTGACGCGCACAAAAAATTGATCATCGACACCATTTTGCGTTCCCACCTGGAGCAACTTTGCACGCGCGGAAGTCTCCAGCGCAGCATTCTCGGGGATAGCGAGAGGTCATTGCAGGCGCTATTAAATAAGCTCGGCATTGCCTATACACAGTCGCATCAGCAACTGGAAATCGAATCAGCATTGGCGCTGATAAACCTGGAATCGATACGCACCCATTTGCGCGAAACTTCATTGCTTGATGCGTTTGAGTGGCAATATCAGCTGGTGACGGAATCGACCAATGCCGATGCGATGCGGTTATTTGAAGCCAGTCGGCAGCCCTGTATAGTGCTGGCGGAAATGCAAACTGGTGGTAGAGGTCGGCGCGGTCGAACCTGGATTTCACCTTTTGGCAAAAATATTTACTGCACCATTGGCATACGTAAGTCGGTCAGGGGCTACAATCCCGGGTTGCTGAGTATCGTCACCGGTATCGCACTGTGCCAGGCGCTGGAACATTGCGGCATCAATGACGTACGACTCAAATGGCCGAACGATATTTATTACCAGAATCAAAAACTGGGCGGCATTTTGATAGAATCGAAGATGAGCGGCACAGAGGAATATTTTTTCGCCATCGGTTTTGGTATCAATGTATCGATGGATGGTAACGATTTTGGTGCTATTCCCCAGCCAGCAACTAGTGTAGATCGCATTAATAGCAGCGCGGTTTCACGCGATACCCTCATTAGTGCGGCAATTCGGCAAGTGGTAGCGATGATCGATAAATTCGATCAATCCACGGTATCCCAGATAGTCGAGTCCTTCGATGAAATCGATGCATTTCGCCGCCAGCCGATCTCTGTGACAACTGGGACTGGATCGATCGAGGGGGTGAATGCAGGTATCAATACCAGCGGACAATTACTGCTCGATACCGAGGCGGGACAACAGCAATTCTCGGCAGCCGATATATCGCTCAGAGGTCGTGCATAATGCTATTACTGGATATTGGCAACAGCGCGATCAAGGCCCAATGGTGGCTCGATGAGGCATTACAGCATACATTCAGTGCTCGCTATGCGACGGGCTGGCAGTCTCGCTTCGCAGCCTTTCTCGCGCAAATTAAAGTCGATCATTGTTATTACTCTTCGGTGCAAAACGGTGCGCTCGAATCTGACCTGCTCACCAGTCTTGGTCAATTATTACCTGCGGTTAATATTCACAAGATTATCCCGCTTGATTCCTGCAACGGTGTGCGTAACGCTTATCAACCAGCCGAAGGCATCGGCGTCGATCGCTGGTTATGCCTGCTTGGAGTTGCCGCGCTAACAGGTAATGATGTGATGATTGTCGATGCCGGTAGCGCGATTACTGTCGACCTGCTACGCGCTGACGGGCAACATCTGGGCGGTGCGATTTTACCTGGCTTTAATACCACATTGGCGCGATTCAAACAGATATTGCACATGGCTAATTTCGAGCACCCGGATATTAGCCAAAACGATGCGCCGGGATGTTCAACCGAAGCCTGTATTCATATAGACTACGAGACTACGGACGAGGCAGTCGTCGCACGATTAATCGACCGCTGGTATGAGCGACTTGCGCCGGATGCCGCCTTGATTGTTACTGGCGGTGATGCAAATCGCATAAACAGCAGCCGCTATAACCATATTAGGATCGTGCCCGACCTGGTATTTCGAGGGATGCGGCGAAAACTGGAAAACCAGCAATGAAAATATTTTTTAGCCTGTTATTAATCGCCAATATCGCATTTGGGCTGGTGCAGTGGCTGTTACCCTACGAACAATTGGTGCCGAATAATAATGAAAATAAAATTCCGGTTACCGAGCAGTTACGCCTGTTAGACGAGCCGCTCGAATCTGAAATGATCGCCGAAGTCGAAATCAGCGAAGCGGTGCCGGAAGTCGAGGTCATGGTTGCCGAGGAAAACGTCGATAACCGTTTGTGTTATACGATAGGACCGTTCAAGGATAAAGCCCGCGCGCTGGAAGTGAGTGCGCGCTATTCCAGCAACAATGTGAAAACCGAAATGAAGTCGAGTGCGGAAAAAGAATACCTCGGTATCATGGTCTATATATCCGACCATAAAAACCGCCAGGCCGCAATTGATACCGCGGCAGCACTGGCAAAGAAAGGATTTCGTGACTCCCTCATCGTCAATGAGTCAGATAAATCGAATGCCCTGTCGCTCGGCGTTTTCGGATTAAAGAAAAATGCAGATCGACTCATTGCCCGGCTGAAGAAGCTTAATTATGCGGTGAAGTCCGAACCGCGATACCGTGAACGCACCATATACTGGGTGTATAACGAACAATCTAATGAGGATAATTTGTATATCTTGCTAGATACGGACGATGCAGATAAAGGCATAAGCCAAATGCCGCGTCAGTGCTCCTGATAGGCTTAAATTGCTTGCCAATATCGGCTAAAAACACTAGAATTCGCGTCGCTCGAAAGAGCGACCGTGGGATGCAAGACCCCACAATAATAGATGCTTGACCAGAGGCGTCTATACAGAAAACCCAATATTGCCGGCGTAGCTCAGTTGGTAGAGCAACTGACTTGTAATCAGTAGGTCCCGAGTTCGACTCTTGGTGCCGGCACCATATTCAAGCCCCTGAAAACAGGGGCTTTTTTATTGCCTGCAACAGAATTCGACTCCTCGTGCCGGCACCATTTTTTTACTACAATTCAATAACTTTTATAAAAATATATTTTTGCGCTATCCGTTCACCTTTGGCAGGGTCACCCCGGGGTCACCTTAGGATTGTATTTATCTTATTGCGGCAGGTTTTATTCAAGAGAAGCTGCGTGTATGGAAACACAATCAAATAATTGCCCCTTCTGCAATATTGAACCAGGTAGGATCATAGCTGAGAAAGATCTAGTCTATGCTGTCCATGATGGCTATTCCATGAACCATTACTAATACCGGTAGCAGCCGTTCATTTTATAACTGGGAACGAGTACTATCGGCAAGGAACGGACGCTCGGCGTTAATGAAATTGTCATGAACATGAATTACTCAGCGCATTGGAGTAATATCCCTAGTTAAAATAAATAACAGCAATATTAAGGTTCGCGGTATTGCGGAAAATGTAAGTTTATAAGCAAAGCGACGTTTCTTTGTTTGTTTAAACAACATATGACGGAGGTCTTTAATATGGACAAAAAACTAATTATTGTATTTGCTTTAATGCTGCTCGTCACAGGCTGCGCCAGTGTCACCAAAGACATCAAGGTCGATACCAACGCCGATCCCAAAACCAATTTTGCAGGCTACGCTACCTACACTTGGCTGGGTTCAGCCGCGATTGTCTATGACCCTGAGGGTAAGTGGGAACCACCACAGTTCGACGCGGATGCCGAAATCAGGTTTCTCATCGATCGGGAACTGCGCGCACGCGGCATGACTGAATCTTCAACTAACCCGGACCTGATCATCGCTTACGCTGCGGGTATCGATATGGCCAGCTTGGACATCAAGATTGACCCGGAGAGTAAGCTGGAAGCACTTATGAATGTACCCATGGGTGCACTTACCGTTGTCCTGGTTGACGCCAATACCGGCCTGGCCATCTGGGTCGGAGTAGCAACAGCTGAAATTCAGGAGAGCCCGAGCCAAGAAGTGATAAAGAAACGCCTCAATTACGCGGTAATCTCGATGTTCAAGAATTTGCTTAGTAATGATGAAAGAGGGGGCAATGGAGGGGGCTATTGAAAAAATGCGATGAAGTAATTTTGCTTTCAAGAATAACAAAACACCCCTGTTTTGGGCTGGGTCGATTGTTGACAAGCAACAAGAGAACTTGATTATGAATATAAAATTTCCTAAAAAATTGAAGTACGCAGCTGTCGCATCACTTACCTTCAAGTAATGTTACTTCGGGGCCCGCTGTGGGTCGACTCCAGAAGTTGCCCGGTTAAAAATCAAGGTCGGCTTTCCAGTTAGCTGCCGTTCATTGACAGTAACTAATAGGCAAATAACGGCACATAACAGTCGTTAGCTTTGGACTCGATTAATTGCTAAAAACGGCCAGGAATGGATCCTCATTAGTTATATAAAACCCCGCTCAGCGGAATGGCTTCATTAATACTTCTGGTCAGAAGTTAAACCACTTTTCTACTACTAAATCCTACTGGGGAGGTACTATATAACTGCGAGGACTGGGGCTTTTCAATTGCAACCCCGGTCCCCTTGGTTAGATCAACTATCCATACTCAGTTTACGGTCTTGCCAGAGTTCAAACAGCGCCAGCACCACCACTGCGGCACCGAATATCATGTGGATTATGCGCAGGTCGCCGCTGTATTGAAAGACAAGCGGGGATGCGATGATCCACCCGCCACAGGCGAGTTCCAGTATCTCCTCCCAGCGTTGTAGTGACATGAGTTCGAGCATTGCCAAGCCTGCAATGAGGACGCCGATTAACCCGGCATTGACCGCAATCATCACAGATGTGTCGGAAACGACTGGCGACAGCAGGATAAGACCCCCGAACAGGGCAGAACAGATATCTTCCCATCCGCGATGTTCGGAGAACCAACTATGTTGTGCTGTATTGTCCATAACAATCTCCTCTATCAAGTTACAAGGTATGTAACCGGAGTCCCAATGAGGAGCATTCCCTCCATGTACCTGTCCCCATTGGGTGCCGGTACACGCGTAAATATAATTATACGCCCGGCAATATATACCAGCAAAACAAATAGGTTTATTACCGTGCCATGAGATAAAAGAAATTTATGGGAAGTGGATAAAAGGCCGTGGTAAGGTATTTATTGCTCGGAATGCAAATTCTGACGGAGTGAAGTTTAAATTCACCTATTGTTTCTAAAGGAGGCACAAATGGGAATTTACATCATACAAGGCAACTATAGCCAAAATGCAATGAATGGGATGCTCGACCACCCGGAGGATCGTGAAAGTGCAGTTGCCGGGTTGATGGAATCAGTCGGAGCAAAACTGCTTCATTATTATGTTACGACTGGGGAATATGATTTCCTGGTTATTTCAGAAAGCAACGATTTAAAGGATATCGTTGCGGCACTGATGGTCGCAGGGGCGTCTGGGGGCGCTACTAATTTAAAAACTGTCCAGGCACTAACAACGCAGGAAGCCAAGGTAGTCATGGAACGTGCTAGTTCGGTGCGTGACGGATTTGTCGCGGCCGGATCTGGAAGCTAAAGACTCAATTTGCACCGGCAGCCTGTTTTGAAATATGGGTCGTCGGTGCAATTCCTTATCGTTTCAAACTGAAAGTAAAAGCTGTGCATTTGATAGATCCCAAGACGGTTTCGGGTCGTTTATCGCCGCTGACTCATCGAGCTTGAGGGTCTGTCTTCCCGTAAGGAGACGCTCAGAACTAAAAGTTCAGTGACAGTCTTTCAGCACTAAACGGACTCTGGAAAGCTACTTTGAGGAATAGCTAACTGCTTCCTACCCTGGATACTCATTTCGGAAATAGTAAACTTTCCCCCAACCCCAGCGCCCACTTAGGATCGATAAATATCATTTAGCACACGGGTGAGCAATATCGTGAAAAA